>JAFSTZ010000326.1 GCA_017445525.1 Eubacterium sp. | reverse complement strand
TGGTGATTGACCTGCATCGGCTGACAGTTATTTCGGTTGTCTCCGCCGGTAGTCGAGTATCTGACATGTCCGACTGCCACTTGTGCCTCCGGCAGATCATCAAGTATCTTCTCATCAAAAACGGAAGAAACCTCTCCCAGATCTTTATGTGAGAAAAATACTCCGTCCCGGTTTACCACCATCCCGCAACTTTCCTGACCTCTGTGCTGCAGGGCATATAGTCCGTAGTAGACATCCTTTGCCAGGGGGGCGTAAGAGCTTGAGATGATGCCGAAAACACCACATTCTTCGTGCATGATAACCTCCATTTATCGGGTGATCAGACGTCGCTGATCCAACGGTCTGACGATGCAGATCCGGTTACTACAAGCAGGCGATCACTCGCCGCTGGCGCCGTAGTTGGACAGTACTCTCGCCGACGGATCATCAACGTTGCAGCCCTCCCAGTCCTTGTTTGGCATCCAGAAATCAGTTACCATATGTGACTGGCCGGGATAATATTTTTCAAAAATATCACGGTAAAGAAGTGACTCCTTGGTAAACGGACGGGCATGGTCGTATTTTTGTATATCTGCTTCAAACTGTTCATCAGTATAGGTGCGCTCGGCGAGATCCATCAGGTCATCTCTTAATGAGTGTCCAACCGCATCCGAAAAAGCAGCCTTTTCTCTCATAAGTATGTCGTGCGGGATCAGCGCATCTTCTTCAAACGCATGCCGCAGCAGATACTTGCCGATGCCGTATGTATTCATCTTTTTCTCCGGATCGATCGCCATTACATAGTCAACGAAATCCAGATCGCCGAAGGGCACTCTCGCCTCCAGTGAGTTCACACTGATACACCTGTCAGCACGGAGCACATCGTACATATGCAGCTCGCGGATACGCTTTTTACTCTCCTCCTGAAAAGCCTCTGCAGAGGGAGCAAAGTCGGTGTATTTATATCCGAAAAGTTCATCTGATATCTCGCCTGTGAGCAGCACCCGGATGTCGGTGTTCTCGTGGATCCATTTGCACAGAAGATACATGCCTATCGAGGCGCGGATAGTAGTTATATCATAAGTAGCGAGAGCCTGTATCACGGGCTCGACAGCATCGATCACATCGTCAGCGGTGATGATGACTTCGTGGTGGTTGGAGTGGATATACTCGGCCACCTGTCTGGCGTACTTCAGGTCGATCGCATCGATATCCATGCCTATCGCAAAGGTCTCTATCGGCTCGCCCCAGATCTTTGCCGCAACTCCGCAGACCAGAGATGAGTCCAGGCCGCCCGAGAGCAAGAACCCTATCGGCTGGTCAGCCACAAGACGCTTATCGATACCTCGTATCAGGCGGTCATGTATGCCGGAGCAGATGACATCGATCTCGTCCAGTTCAAGATCAGCTTTTGCAGAAATGCCGATGCTTTGACCGGATGGAGTTCTTGCTCCGGAGATCGCTTTACGACCGGCAGTTGATGAGTAACCGGCATACTTTGATGCATCTCTGTTGGTAGCGTTTTCGACACCGCTTAAGTATCTTCCTGCACCGGCCTCGCCCGGACGCCATCCATCCCTTGCATAGACGCCTCCCGCAGTCATATCCTTGTAGCAGACGAACTCACCATTTCTATAAAAATGCCCCGGCGGAAACGGTTTTATTTCTCTTGCAACTCCCTGCATATTTTTCGGTTCGGATGCAAATATGATATAACCGTCAGAGTCGTACCCATAGTAAAGCGGACGGATCCCGATGGGATCTCTGGCTGCGATAAATTCATCCTTTTGACCGTCATACAACACGCACGCAAATTCTGCGTCAAGGATTCCAAACATGTGCTCACCGAGTCTTTCATATAAGGGCAGCCACAGCTCGCAGTCACTTCCGCTCTCAAATGGATAGCCCATGGTGGTGAGGTATTCCTTCAGCGGTTCAAAACCGTAGAGCTCGCCGTTTACGACGACGGCATTGCCACGGTGAGTGAAGGGCTGCATGCCGGTGGGCTCAGGTCCCATGATGGCGAGTCGGTTGAAGCCGATCAGGCCTCCTTTTACCTTTATATGATCAGACATGTCGGGACCTCTCGACTGTGTCTTCATAAGCATTTCTTCAAAGAAAGATTCGGACACGCCCGGACGGGCATAGGCCAGTATAGCGCACATTTTTCTACCTCCGTGATTAGTAAGGCGCGAGTCCAACAGACAGACTCGGATGCTTTGCATCCTCGTTGTCCGTTGGGCTCATATGTCCATGCGTTTACCCATCCGGATGCAAGCATCCGATGTGTAAACGCCATGTCCATGCTCGCGCCTTATCGCTCAAAAGAAGGCAAAGGTGTCCCAGAGAAGATCTCTGAGACGCCTTTGCCTCACTGCACGGCATCATACCATAGAACACAGGTGTTGTCAAGACTTTTTTCGTGAGGTGGCCGCAAACTCGATATAGTGTACTTTGGTGTTTCTGTCGGTTGGGGTTGAAAAAAAGAAAAAAGTTCTTGACATGTGAATATTGATATGCTAAAATGCACTTCGATGAGGCAAAGGTGTCTCAGAGTTTATCTCTGGAATACCTTTGCCTCTTCTTGTATTTTAAACACGTTAAAAAGGAGGATAAAACTATGATCGAAGCAAAGAAACTACCCGAGGAATACGGATGCCTGGTGTTCGGTGACAAGGTGATGCGTGAGCGTCTGCCCAAGGATATTTATAAGGCAGTTCACAAGACCATCGTGAACGGAACACATCTCGAGCTCGACGTTGCTAACGCCGTCGCAGTTGCCATGAAGGAGTGGGCGATCGAGAACGGAGCCACACACTACACTCACTGGTTCCAGCCGATGACGGGGCTCACTGCCGAGAAGCATGACAGTTTTATCTCTCCCGAGGGAGACGGAAGCATCATCATGGAGTTCTCCGGCAAGGAGCTTGTAAAGGGTGAGCCTGACGCATCGAGCTTTCCGTCAGGTGGCCTGAGAGCTACGTTTGAGGCGAGAGGATATACCGCCTGGGATCCGTCGTCGCCCGCATTTATAAAAGACGGATCACTTTATATCCCGACAGCTTTCTGCTCCTACGGCGGCGAGGCACTTGATAAAAAGACTCCGCTTCTTCGCTCCATGGAAGCACTTTCCAAGGAGGCGGTCAAGCTGATGAAGGCACTCGGCATCGACGATGTAACGCGAGTAAATACAACTATCGGCTCCGAGCAGGAATACTTCTTGATAGATAAAGATGATTACATGCAGAGAAAGGATCTTCTCTTCACCGGCAGGACACTGATCGGAGCGCCTGCGACCAAGGGACAGGAGATGGAGGATCATTATTTCGGAGTGATCAAGCCGAAGGTCAGCGCATTTATGCACGACCTCGATGAGGAACTCTGGAAGCTCGGCATCCCCGCCAAGACCAAGCACAACGAGGTCGCACCGTCACAGCACGAGATGGCACCTGTGTTTGAGACTGCAAACGTGGCTGTCGATCACAACCAGCTCACCATGGAGGTGATGAAGAAGGTAGCTGACAAGCATAACTTCGCCTGCCTCCTTCACGAGAAACCGTTTGAAGGTATAAATGGTTCGGGTAAGCATAACAACTGGTCTATCTGCACAGACACCGGGATCAACCTCCTCGATCCCGGCAAACATCCGGAGGATAACATACCATTTTTAGTGACACTTATTAGCGTGATCGCGGCTGTCGACGAGTACGCGCCGCAGCTGAGACTATCGGTGGCATCCGCCGGAAACGATCACAGACTCGGTGCCAACGAAGCTCCGCCGGCAGTTATCTCTATCTTTGTGGGCGACGAGTTGACCAGGGTTCTTGAGAGCATCGAACAGGGAACCGCTTTCAAGGGCGGCGCCAAGGAAAGGATGGAGATGGGCGCACAGGTGCTCCCGCACATTTATAAAGATAATACGGATCGTAACCGTACATCACCGTTTGCATTTACCGGTAACAAGTTTGAGTTCCGTATGCCGGGCTCCGCAGTGTCGGTTGCAAATGCGAATATCGTGCTGAACACCGCTGTGGCTGAGATGCTCTCCCGCATAACCAAAGAGATCGAGGGACTGAGTGGGGATGAGCTTCATGACAAGCTGACCGAGCTTCTGAAGAACACACTTATCGAGCATAAGAGAGTGCTTTTCAACGGAAACGGTTATACTGATGAGTGGATCGCTGAGGCAGAAAAGAGAGGTCTGCCGAACCTGAAGTCTCTTCCGGACGCTATGCCCGAGTGGATCAGTGATAAGTCGGTCGAGCTATTTATTTCGCACAAGATCTTCACAAAAGAAGAGATGGAATCACGTTACGAGATACTGCTTGAGAACTATTCGAAGTCGATAAATATTGAGGCGCTCACCATGCAGGAGATGGTGCGCAAGGATCTGACCAGCGGACTGATCGCATACGAGCAGGATCTGACCAAGGCTATCCTGCAGAAGGAGAAAGTACTCCCCGGAGCAAAGGCTGCACTCGAGGGGACGATACTCAAAAAGCTTGATGACACTTCAGCTCAGATCATTGAGAAACTGGAAGTCCTGCAGAAGGATACTCTCGAGGCTGAGGGTATGACCGATATGCAGAAGCAGGCTGATTTCTACGAGAAAACAGTCCTCAAGGATATGGATGAGTTGAGAGAGTATGCTGATGAGGCAGAGGCACTGATCCCGGATGAGTACCTGAGCTATCCGACCTACGGACAGATGCTGTTTTCACTCAGATAAATGCTACGACCATCTTGCAAAAATATTTTTGTAAAAAATCGGCTTGACAAGTAAATACATATGTGATAAGATGTCATGCAATGAGGCAAAGGCGTCTCAGAGTTCATCTCTGGGATCCCTTTGTCTCATTTTTGTGCAAATAAGAACCAAAGCGAGGAAAAAAACATGGAAAATGCCGACAATAATAACGTGAATAATAATGCAAATAATAATGCGAGTAATAACGCTGACTGGTGGCGAAACGACCACGATGCCTGCGGTATCGGAGCAGTTATAAATATCGATGGAAAAAAGGATCACCGTGTGCTCGACGATGCACTCAGTATCGTAGAAAAGTTGGAGCATCGTGCCGGTAAAGATGCGACCGGAAAGGTCGGTGACGGAGTGGGTATACTCACTCAGATTTCGCACGCATTTTTCAAAAAAACAGCAAAGAGATCAGGTATAGATTTAGGCGACGAGGGCGACTACGGAGTAGGTATGTTTTTCTTTCCGCAGGACGCTCTTAAGCGTCGTTTTGCGATGAGGATGCTGGAGGTTATCGCGGAAAAACAGGGTATAAAGTTTCTCGGCTGGAGAGAGGTCGAGACGCATCCCGAGCTTCTCGGACAGGCGGCAGTGGACTGCATGCCATGTATATCTCAGTGCTTTTTGGAGAGACCGGAGGATGTCGAAAAGGGCTTTGAGTTTGACAGACGTTTGTTCTGCCTGCGTCGCGAGTATGAGCAGAGTTCCGAGGATACATATATCTGTTCACTCTCGTCGAGAACCATCGTTTACAAGGGTATGTTTTTGGTAGGCCAGCTTCGCAATTTCTATGAGGATCTGATGTCAAAGGAATACAAGTCTTCCATCGCTCTGGTTCACTCGAGATTCTCGACCAACACTACGCCGTCCTGGCAGCGTGCCCATCCGTACAGGATGATAGCCCACAACGGCGAGATAAATACCATCCGCGGAAATGCTGACCGTATGCTTGCCCGCGAGGAGACGATGTCGGGAGCTGTTCTCACGGATGATCTGAAGAAGGTTTATCCTGTTATCGCTGCTTCCGGATCCGATTCGGCGATGCTCGATAACACGCTGGAGTTTTTATATATGAATGGCATGGAGCTCCCGCTCGCCATGATGATCACTATCCCGGAGCCATGGAAACACGACGATGCGATGAGCAAGGAGCGCAAGGATTTTTATCACTACTATGCGACGATGATGGAGCCCTGGGACGGACCGGCGGCGATACTTTTTACGGACGGCGAGCTTTTCGGTGCGACGCTCGACAGAAACGGTCTCAGACCAAGCCGCTACTACGTGACCAAGGATAAAAGACTTATCCTCGCATCCGAGGTAGGTGTTCTTGACATACCCGAGGATAACATCGAAAAGAAGTCGAGACTTTCACCGGGCAGGATGCTCGTAGTTGATACCAAAGAGGGCAGGATCCTCACGGATACCGAGTGCAAGGAGAGATATGCGAAGGCTCATCCGTACGGTGAGTGGCTCGACCGTCATCTGCTCCATCTCGATCATCTGGATATCCCGAACAAGAAGATCCCTACGCATGAGCAGCCGGTCAGAGACAGACTGTACAAGGTATTTGGATATTCATATGAGGATATAAAAAAACAGATAGTTCCTATGGCGATGGACGGAGTTGAGCCGACGGTATCGATGGGGGCAGATGTGCCGCTTGCGATGTTGTCCTCGCACCACCAGCCGTTGTTCTGCTATTTCAAGCAGCTTTTCGCTCAGGTTACCAACCCTCCTATCGATTCACTCAGGGAGAAGATAGTCACCGATACTACGGTCTACATCGGCTCAGACGGTGATCTGTTGCAGGTCAAGGGCGAGAACTGCCGCGTGCTGGAGGTAAACAATCCCATACTTACCGGTGTGGATCTGATGAAGATCGAGGCGCTGGACAGAGAGGGCTTCCACGCTTCCAAGGTTTCACTTTTATACTATAAAAATACTCCGCTCGCGCGTGCTCTCGATCAGTTGAATATCGCAGTTGACAGGGCTATATCGGAGGGAGCTAACATCATCACTCTTTCGGACAGGGGAGTCGATGAGAACCATATGCCTATTCCGTCACTGCTTGCGGTATCTTCCGTTGAGCAGCATCTGGTGCGTACTAAAAAGAGGACGCAGGTTTCTCTGATACTTGAGAGCGGAGAGCCGAGAGATGTACATCAGGTCGCTTGTCTTCTGGGCTATGGCGTGCGTGCCATCCATCCATATCTGGCTCACGAATGTATCGCGGAGATGATAGATACGGGGATACTTGACAAGGATTATCACACTGCGATAGCTG
>JAFSTZ010000325.1 GCA_017445525.1 Eubacterium sp. | reverse complement strand
TGTCCATGCCATAGCATCACACGAATCTGTCCCGGTCTCGGAAAGCGGATAAATCCACAGTGCTCTGTCAAGAAGAAATATCTCGCAGTTATTATTGCTCGATAGTAGATATCTCTCTTCTCTTCATCAATGGTATCCTTCCACTCATCTTCTATAAAAATAACGTTTTTTATATCCTTATAGTCAAGGCCTATTGACGCATCTCCAACTATCCAAATCAGCTTGTATTTATCATTATAATGACTGGCAAGCATATGATCGAACAACGCTTTTGCATTGTCGGTAAAATCAGAATACGGATAATCCTTCGGGGAACGCATCCCGGTTCTGAACACTATAGAATCTGCAATCGGTGTATCACTATACTTCTCCAGATAGTGATGATAGTATCCTGTTTCCCTATCTTCGTAATAATACACCGATCCACTGACCTTGAAAGGCAGTTCATCGATAGTTTCCTTCCTTTTCCAATAATACTCGCTGGTTATCATGATGATATAATCATCCGGATCCAGCTCTTTCAAACTGTCTACCGGCTTTACTTCAAACTTATACTTTCCATCGATATCACATATACCGAGATTTTTTTCAAACTCATCAACGATAAATGATATCCTGTCCATAGCGTGGAACTCTTTATCAAACTGACGCAGATAATCCTTAACAAGAGTAAAAACAACTATATCTTTATCCTCATTCTGTTTTAATATATCATCAGTGATCCTTTCAACCATTGCAACTCCTCATATACTCGATCATACGTCGATACATCTCCTCCATGGAAACCTCCGGATGCCAGCCTAAGGCTCGTATCTTTGATGTATCAAGGTTCATACATAGTGTAGGTGCATATCCCATCTTCTCTGCATCCGAATCTATATCAAATACAACTCTTATTTTGTTTTCTCCAAAACACTCAGCAACTAACTCCGCCATCTCCGCTATTGAGCAGTAAGTATCCTCATTTGCAACATTATAGACTTCTCCGGGATTCACCCTGTCCGATAATAACACCATAAGCATGCATCGTATAGCATCCGTTGTATAAAGATAGTTTCTTCGCGTCTCTCCCTTGGTTTTCAGTCGTATATCACGACCCTCTATAACACATCTGGCAAACTCTGCGAAAACCCGACCATCATCATATACAACTCCCGCACCAAACGTCTGCGTTAAGCGCAGTACAGATACCGGAACGCCATACTCTCCTGCATATCCGGTGCACAAACTCTCACAGGCTATCTTTCCTATCGGATAGGATCCTCTAACTTCTCCGGGCTTCGCCTCCAAAACCCTGTCTTCACTGATCTTCTCATCTGTCTGAGGCGTACCATATACCTCCATAGTTGAGAGAAACAACATACACTTTACATGTTTCTCGCGATCTATATGTAACAGATTTCTTGTCCCTATGATAGCCGTCTCCTCAACTTCCACCGGTTGTTCTATAAATGCTCTGCTCGAAGTCTCACTGGCTGCATGTATAATATAGTCAATCTGTCCGACAAAATCAGTAAAATCCCTAATATCCGAACATATAAAATGTATATACGGTTTCTCTTGTCCAAAAACAGGTTCTTCTTTATCATCATCACAATATGCGATACAATAATCGGAATAAACATGCTCTATCTTTTCTCTATTTCTGGCAAGTGCATAAATGCGAAAATCCATATCTTCTTTTTCACGCAATGCAACAAGCGTCTTAACTATCAATTCACCCAACAATCCGGTGGCGCCGGTAACCAGAATACCACATCCGGCTAACTTATCCCATAATATCCCCGGATCAGCAAGTATCCTCTCGATATCCTCTCGATAAATCCCAGTCATATAATCCCTCATAACAGAATCAGATAATAGCAAATCATCTTCTTAAATTATACTCTTTCAGAAACAGAGTATAACTGTTCATTCTCCTCTGCCTCCAACATCGCTCGCATCAGGTAATAATCCTCCTGAGTTGTAATCTTGATGTTCTGAGCAGGTCCCTCTATAAGCGTTAACGAATACCCATAATGATGCATCATAGTGCACGAATCTATGAAATCATCCCGTCCTTCAGACATCGCTCTCTCATGCGCCGCAAGTATATCTCTTAATCTAAAACTCTGAGGCGCTTTCGCAACTCTTGAATCTCTTCTGGATGGCACCCGAAGTATCCCTTTGCTTTCCTCATCCACCTCTAACAAGGTTTCCGTAACCGGTCCTGTAGTTATCGATGATCCGTTCTCCCTGACACTATGTATATTATCCGTGATCAGCTTTTGAGTTATCATCGGCCTTACACCATCATGGATCAAAACGATCGAATCATCCGCATCTTCTCCTGCAACTTCACGAGCTGCACACAATCCGTGATAGATTGACAGTTGCCCTGTCTCACCACCCGGAACTATCTTTCTTACTTTTTGTAAATGATGCTCCTGAATCAACTGCTCCAGATATGAAATCCAATCCGACAAACACGAAATAACGATAGCATCTATCTCCGGATTGTCATCAAAATGCTCCAATGTGTGGATTATGATCGGCTTATGATATAATTCCAGAAACTGCTTGGGCTTATCTTTGCTGTACATCCTTGTCCCGGCTCCGCCGGCAAATATCACTGCAATATTCATATCTATCACATCCCCAGAGCACGCTTCAACTGCAACAGCACCCTCTCCATGATATCCCTGGGAGCTATCGTTATACGCAAGCGCAACGCATCTTTATCAGTAAACAACCTGATCAATATACCGTTTTCCTCCATAAATGCTCTCACCCTGTCGGCATCTGCGTTCTGCAGCTTTACAAATATAAAATTCGCACCCGTTTTATATGCTTTTACACCATCCAATGCATTTAATTCATCCCTAAACCACTCCGTAACCTCATTAGTCTGACGCTTCATCTCATCATAATACTCTTTATCCAGAACAGCTTCTCTCGCAATCTTTCTACTGATCCCGGATGCCCTAAATAACGGAAGATCAAGCCCGATAGCTCTCCTCAGCGGATACGAACACAATCCATATCCTATACGGATATTAGCCAGACCATAAAACTTTGAGAAAGTTCTGGTTACAACTACATTTGAATATCTTGTGATAATACTCTTTTCAAAATCATTTGTGTCATCCGTATATCCCCAATATGCTTCATCCAGCATGATCACGGCATTCTCTCCGGCTTTTATTACTCTCTCTATATCCTCATGGGGAATCTCACAGCCTGTCGGCATCTGAGGCGATGTCAGGACTACTATTCTTGGGTTATGTGTTTTTATCTTGTCCATAATATCATCGATATTATAAACATAGGTGTCCTCACCTTCATACACCTCATACGTAACACACTTTGCAAACTTTGCATCAGCAACACTCTTGTAATAACTCCACCCCGGAGCTGGTACCAAAACAACATCGCCTT
>JAFSTZ010000324.1 GCA_017445525.1 Eubacterium sp. | reverse complement strand
GACATGGCGGATACATCCCTTGGGATGATGATGTCGATACGGCGATGCTCAGAAGTGAATATGATAAGCTAAAGCTACTTGCAGATGAGGGAAAGCTGCCCGGCGAACACTATATAAACGATTATATGGTTAACAGGGATGAGAACCAGGTCAGACGGTGGCTGGATACGGAGGACAGTGTACGTAGTCCTGAGCAGTGTGAAGCAAATCATGGATTTCCTTTTGTAAATATCATCGATATTTTTCTGGTTGACTACGTACCAAGAGAGGGAGCTTATAGAGAAGAGTATCATCAGATCATCGATATTCTGATCAATATTAAAGAGCTTGCCAGGGCTATAGATAATCAGAGAAATAGGATAAAAGAAGGTGAAAGATACGAAGATATCCCGCAAAATGAACGTATAGATGAAAGTGTTTTCTGGCGTCAGATCGTGGCAGTGGAAAAGCTTGTTGGTTACAGTATCATCGACAGGGAGTCGGACTCTCTTTTCTTTGGTATGATGAAAGCTCTGGATGAGTATTGTTCCAGATATCCGGTTGGCAGGTGCGCAGAGGTTGCTATGCTGACATACTATCTGGACAATATGGGAAGGATTTTCCCTAAAGAGCTTTTTGCTGATAGCGTCGATATGGATTTTGAAGATGGTACTGTGTCGGTTCCGATCGGATATGACGGTATACTGCGCCGGCTTTGGGGAAATTATATGTATCCCGTATTGATATTCGGCGGACATGGATATCCGTTTTACAGGTTTATGGAGAAGGAGATGGCCAGTAACTTCCAGGTTGAGCTTTTTGCTTATCATATCTATGAGGATGAGTATTCGGAAAGAAAGAAAAGCAGGAATAAAAACAGACATATTTTATCTGATATTGAACAGAGCAAAGCGCTTTTGCACGAAGCTGATCAATATATATCGGAAGTATACAATAGTCCTGAGAATAGAACCGAACTGTCGGAACTTCTGGGACAGTGTCAGGATATAGCTGTTCAGATGGGCAATCTGGCAGAATCATATATCAGAGATTCTGAAGGCTTTGTATCCCTGATAGAAGAGTATTGTGAGATTATTTACAGTATTTACAGAGTGATTACAGGGGAGACATCAGAAGAAGAGAATGATGGCACAGATACAGGCAGTTATAAAGGCGAGATAAAAACCTTTGTAGAAAGACTCATGGCGATCGATCGTGAGATGGGTGAGTGTTGTTTTGATGAGTCGGATGAGTTGAAAGAGGTTGTATTTTTATCGCACAGAGCCAATGATTGGAAGGGGCTTCATTCGTTGTGGGAAGCAGCGATGGAAGACGCGGGAGTGCATGTTACAGTTATCGTCGTTCCGTATTATCTGAAGAATAACGATGGTACGATAGATAAGGAAAACATGATATATGAGATTGAAGACTATCCGGAGGAAGTTGAAATAACCGGATATGACAGATATGATATGGAGCAGAATCATCCTGATGTCGTGATCTATCAGAGCCCATACGATGAGTTCAGCGATGCATATTCACTTCATCCGTATTATTATGCAAGCAATATAACAGGGTTTGCTGATAAGATGGTTCTTGTTCCTCCGTTTGTACTCAGGGAGATAGAGGCTGAAAATATACGTATGAAGTCAGCGCTAAAGGATTATCTTGAGATGCCGGGCATCGTATATGCTGATAAGATCGTTGTTCAGTCAGAGGGAATGAAGGAAGTTTATGAGGGATTGATAGGTGAGTTCATTGAAAGAGAGATCGGTGACAAAAAAGACGAGATCGGGATGCCTGATCTAAGCGACGTGATCGACGGCACCGGATCACCGTTGTATGACTGGCAGGCAAGATCGAGAAAACTGATATATGATGTGGACAGGGATGTATACTACGACAGAAAAGAAGGTCGGGTAGACAGGAACAAGTATGACACGTATGTTTCTGTTCCGGGCAGTTGGGCTGATAAAGTGATCGGCAGGGATAATAAGAGAAAAAAGATCCTGCTATATCTTATTTCCGGCAGTATGCTGCTTGAACATGGATCTGATGAGATAAAGAGGATTGCCGAGAATATAGAGAGTCTGCATGTATATGATGATGAGATGGTGATACTGTGGCATGTAGATAAATATGCCAGAGACATTCTGCGTAAGAATAATAAGGACGCATGGGTAGCATATAGAAATCTTTGTGAGAAGCTGTCCAAGGATGATAGAATAATCTATGATGATTCGTGGGATTATAAGAGGGCAGCGGATCTGTGCGACATGTATTACGGAGATGGTTCGGTGGCTATGAATACAGTCAGGATTGCAGGAAAACCAGTACTGTGGGAAACTCCTGCAAAGCTTATGCCGATGAAGACTACTCAGGAAAAAAAGGAGTGGACGAGGGATCAACTGATAGCAGTTGAGGGCGAATGGAACCTTGATAACTTTATCGCTGAAGCTTTGAAGTATGAAACAGAAAAGCATGAAGAGGGCAATGGAAAAGATATCTGGGATAGTATCAGAGGTGAACTGTAGGATGAAGGGAACACTTGATCAGGAATACTTTTTAGATGAGGTCAGGGATGGCTTTTTTGTTCCGGGCATGATGAAGAGGGCGTGGAGTGAGCAGCTTGCTTCATATGGTGTGCTTGCAGAGATATGTGCTGAAAAAGGAGTACACTGCTCTGCGATATGGGGTACTCTTTTGGGAGCAGTCAGAAACGGCGGATATATCCCATGGGATGATGATATAGACCTGGAGATGAAGCGAAACGAGTATGAAATGATAGAAAAATCAGCCTCAGAAGGTAAGCTCCCGGGAGAGTACTGGATAAATGACTATATGACAGAGGAAACGGAAAACCTGGTAAGGCGATGGATGTCATCAAAGTCGTTGATAATCCCGTTTGAACGGTGGGCAGAGAATTACGGGTTTCCTTTTGCCAGTATCCTGGATATATTTATACTTGACTATATACCACTGAGATTTTCAGAGAACAGAAGATACAGAGAGATTCTTGAGAGAGCGGGAGCAGCTAAGGAAACAGCAAAAAACAATGATAGAGCGAGGATGGATCCGGCATTTAAAAAGGAGTTATCAAAGCTTGAGGATAAGCTGGGATTTAAGCTTAATTCCATAAAAGATAAGCCGTTGTTTATCAAGATACTGAAAGCAATGGATGAGTTTTGTCTGACTTACAATGAAGATAATTGTGATGATTTGGGGCTTCTTTCGTTTTATTGGAACAATCCCGGTAGGGTTATCCCCAAAGAACTTTATGCCGATTATATCGAGCTGCCGTATGAACACAGCACTGTCACCGTGCCTGTCGGATATGACGGGATACTCAGAAGGTATTTCGGGAATTATATGCGTCCGGTGCTCGATTTTGGTATACACGGATATCCGTTTTACGAGAGGATGAATGAGGATGCAAGGAGAGTAAGCGGCTTTGAATTAACACGGTTTAGATATGATGCAGAGTGGGAAAAAAGTGTAAGATCAAAAAGAAAGAGATCCTTTGTCACGGATGGTAGTGAGAAAAGGATCGTCGTTTTTATCACATATATGGCGAGATACTGGGGCAGCATGCATACTGTATGGGAGGCTGCTTCAGGGGATGATGAGTGGGAAACCCTTGTTATCGCTGCACCGTACTACTATAAAAGGTTTGATAAAACGGTTGATAAGGAGAGCATGATCATAGAGGAGGGTTATCCTGATGGGGTGGAACTGACTCCATATGACAGGTATGATCTGGAGTCTCTGCATCCGGATATCATCGTAATGCAGAATCCTTATGATGAGTACGGAGAGGCTATCACTGTCCATCCGTATTTTTATGCTTCAAATCTGTATGGCATGACGGAAAGCCTGGTTCTGATCCCTCCGTATAAAACAAGAGAGGTTCATGAGAATGACAGGCAGCTGAGATACACTCTGGGGACATATATTGACACGCCGGGAGTGATACTGGCTGACAGGATTTATGTTCAATCTGCATCAATCAAAGCTGTATATGATGACAAGATAGCTGATATATGCGGATCTTGTTCGGAGGATAAGGTGGTTGCTCTGGGTTCTCCCGAGGATGAGTGGAGTCTGCTTGTGGAGGTAGACGATCATGGTGGCATGTCAGATCGTGGACAGGTGCGTCCGGATGATTGTTCAGACAAGAAAAATATACTGTATACACCAACAGGAAGCATGTTTTATGAGCATGTACAGAAAGCTATAGATAAATCGAGGGAATGCCTGGATATTTATAAAAAGTATTCATCTGAAATAAATGTAATCTGGTATGAGGATCCATACGCTGAGCGGATACTGAAGGAGAACAAGCCGGAGATATGGGAAGGGTATAGTGAACTAAAGGAGTTGTTTGTTACTTCCGGGATCGGTAGGATAGTTGAAGGAAGTTATGAAGGGCTTGCAGGTTTAAGTGATGGAATCTATGGAGATGGCTGTATTCTCATGAATGATTGCCGTATCCTTGGGAAGCCGGTCCTTCTTGAGAATCCGGATGTGACAGCGTCAGATAATCTCAATGAGAGTGATAATAAATGGACTGAGGATATAATAGTAGCTGATGAAGGTGACATGAAAAACCAGTGGAGTCTGGGTGAGTTTATCAGAGAGGTGATCAGGTATGAACCTGTGAAGACGGCAGAGCCCATAGGAAGGATGATCTGGGATGATATGAGATCAGACAGTAAAACAGATGAAGCTTCTGAGTATTTTCTCTGGGAAGTAAGGGATGGATTCTTTATACCTGGGATGATGAAAAAAGCGTTTGCCGTTCATATGAAGAATTATCAGGAGCTTCAGAGGAAGTGTGAATCCGTAGGGGTGACGGCATCTGTGGTATGGGGGACACTCCTTGGGGCGGTGAGGCACGGAGGATTCATACCCTGGGATGATGATATAGATACTGAGATGATAAGGACAGGATATGAGAAGCTGAGGGAGATCTGTGACATAAGGGATTATATGACTACGGGCGATGACAATATGGTTCGCTCGTGGTGGGATGATGAAAAGACAGTGCTTCATCCTGATAAATGGAATGATCATTTTGGTTTTCCGTATTCATCGGCTATAGATATATTTCTTCTTGACAGGCTGCCCGAGATGGGAGAGCAAAGACGCAAATATGAGGAGACTGTAGAGTTTTTTGTTCTGATGAAGAGTGCAGCAAAGGTTCTGTATGGTATAGATTCTCCGGGGATGAAGAGACTTTCGACTCCGGAAACAGATCCTGATAAGTCCGGCATAGATGAGGGGATATTTATCGAAAAACTTGAAAAGCTTTACGAGATAACAGATCAGAGGTATCCAAAGGACTCTGATATACCGCTGTGGATGTGGATAATGGAGCAGGAAGAGGCGTATCTGGAGAGAGTTGATGGCGATCAAGTTGAAAACTCAAACTCAGATGTGGCGATAATACCGTACTATCGGGTGAACCATAACAGGGTGATCCCGGAAAGACTGTATGCTGACTTTATCGATATGCCGTTTGAGAGAGGAACGGTGAAGGTTCCTATCGGATACGACGGGATACTCAGGAGATATTTCGGCGATTACATGACGCCTATGGTTGTTTTTGGCGGACATGGGTATCCGTTTTACGGGAGACTCGATGAAAGAGTAAGTGAGGAGTTTGGGATCAGTTTTTCAGGTTTTGATCCCGGGATAGATGAAATCATGAGAGTGATGTCTGAGACGGTCCCGGGCAGAGAGATAGATGTTGAGTTAAAGTCATCTCTAGATATACTTCATGAGGCGCATCAGTATATCATCGGCGTGATAGATGGGAGTTCTCCGGGCGAAGAAGTATTGGATGTTCTGTCACAATGTCAGGAGCTGGCGATACAGATGGGTGAGCTGATCGAGGAGAACATCGTCGACGAAGATGCATCAAAGATCATAAGACATCTTGAGAAGTACTGTGAAGACATCTCAAAAGTATATCTGAAGCTATCGGGTGAAGATGAGGATCAAAGCGGGGATGTATTGGAAGATATGGATGCTGATGCTTTGATAAATGTGTTTGAGAGATTTGAGTCGGATATTTCTGTATGCCTGGATAGGGGACTCACCAAAATCAGAGAAGTAGTGCTGCTGTCATTTAAGGCAGACAATTGGAAGTATCTTGAGAAGCTTTGGAGAGTG
>JAFSTZ010000323.1 GCA_017445525.1 Eubacterium sp. | reverse complement strand
CAGGCAAGCAGGAAGGACGAAAAACGCTTGCCTGAGAGAATAAAAGAGGAATCCAGGCAAGCATAGGGGAAGAGGTTGTTTGCCTGCAAGACGAAAATGAAATCTGAGCAAGCAGAAATAGGTGTGCGGTGTCCATTCGCATGTGGCTATGACGCACTGCTTGCAGAAACATACAACTTCAAGTTTGCTGAGATAGAGAGGAAAAGCCTGGCAACTTCAAGTTTGCTGAGATAGAGAGGAAAAGCCTGGCAACTTCGAGTTTGTTGATTGGAAACAGAGAAAGAACTCGATAGCTTCAAGTTTACCGAGTAAAAACTTTTTTGTAAAAAGGAAAGAGTAAGGGAGTAGGAAGTGTATCAGTTTTTTGTTGAGCCGATGCAAATTGATGTAGTTAAGAAGACGGTGATGATTACGGGCGCGGACGTGAATCATATCAAGAACGTGCTGCGGATGAAGGTCGGGGAAGAGTTTAATGTCAGCAATGGGCAGGACGGGAAGGAGTACCGCTGTGCCATTCGGGCGTTTCATGGCGGTGAGAACGCTGAGGAAGAACGAGGGCATGCGAGGAGTACGGAAAGCAAACCTTCTTCTGGCGGAAAAGACGAAAAGGGTCAGCCTTGGATTGAGTGCGAGCTTCGCTTCATCAAGGAGGATGGCGTGGAGCTACCCGCAAAGATTTACTTGTTTCAAGGGCTGCCGAAGGCGGATAAGCTCGAGCTCATCATTCAAAAATCCGTGGAGCTTGGCGTTTATCAGGTGATTCCCGTAGAGACGAAGCGTTCCGTGGTAAAGCTGGACGAGAAAAAGGCGAAGGCGAAGACGGCAAGATGGCAGCAGATTTCCGAGGCCGCCGCAAAGCAAAGTAAGCGCGGCATTATTCCAGAAGTGAAGGAGCCCATCAGCTTTCGGAAGGCACTGGAGCTGGCAAAGGACATGGACATAAAGCTGATTCCGTATGAGCTGGCAGAGGGCATGGAGAAAACGAGACAGCTCATTGAAGGCATTCAACCTGGTCAGACGATCGCAATTTTCATTGGTCCCGAGGGCGGGTTTGATGAGTCGGAGGTTCAGGCGGCGCAGGAGGCGGGAATCGAACCCGTTACTCTTGGAAGGCGCATTCTTCGCACGGAGACGGCACCCCTCGCCATCCTTGCATGGCTTGGCTATCATCTGGAAGCCTGACGCGAATGCTTTTCCAGAAGGCATGAGGAGATAAGGAGCAGTGTATAAGGCACAGTACATAACGAGCGGCACATAAGGCATGGTACATAAGGCATGGTACATAAGGCATGGTACATAAGGCATGGTACATAAGGCACGGTACATAACGAGCGAATCATGGAAAACCGTCCTTGGGATTGGCACGTAAGCCTTCCGCTCGCATATGGTAAGATATAGAAGAAGCATCCGCTGGTATATGCAAAAGATATAGTTTGCGGATTTTTCAGTAGGAACAAAAAGGAGATACTCCCATGGAAGTATATTTGGATAATTCAGCTACGACACGGGTCTTTCCCGAGGTTGCGGCTGAAATGACGCAGATCATGTGTCAGCAATATGGCAACCCCTCCAGCCTTCACCTAAAGGGCATGGAGGCAGAGCAGATCCTTCGCAGGTCAAAGGAGACGCTGGCGAAGATTTTGAAGGTGAATGAGAAGGAGATTCTGTTTACCTCCGGAGGGACGGAGTCCGACAATTTGGCGCTTCGGGGCGTTGCACAGGCGAGACAGCGCCAGGGAAGGCACCTGATCACGACACAGGTGGAGCATCCCGCCATCCTGCAGACCATGCACTTTTTGGAGGAACAGGGCTTTCAGGTGACCTATCTTCCCGTGGATGCCTACGGACGCATCCATCTGGAGGACCTGCAGCGCAGCATGCGCATGGACACGATCCTGGTTTCCATCATGCACACCAATAATGAGGTGGGCGCGCAGCAGCCCATTGCGGAGGCTGGTGCACTGATCAAGCGGATGAATCCGAACACCCTCTTTCACGTGGATGCCGTACAGGGCTTTGGCAAGGCGAAGATTTATCCGAAGAAGATGAACATTGACCTCATGAGCGTGAGCGGCCATAAAATTCATGGGCCGAAGGGCATCGGATTTTTGTATGTCAATGAGCAGGTAAGGCTTCGTCCGATCCTGTTTGGCGGCGGACAGCAGAATAATCTGCGTTCCGGTACGGAGAACATTCCCGGGATCGCGGGCATGGCGATGGCGGCGAAGCGATTGTATGATAACTATGACGAGGATCTTAGAAATCTGGAAGAATGCAAGGCCTTCTTTATCAATGGCGTCAGTCAGATCGAGGGAACCCGCGTTAATGCGCTGCTTCCGGGTCTGCCCCATGGGGAGGAGACGGCACCGCACATTGTCAGCGTTTCCTTCCGCGGCGTTCGAAGCGAGGTGTTGCTGCATGCATTAGAGGAAAAGGGGATCTATGTTTCTGCGGGAAGTGCCTGCTCTGCGCGTAAACCCCAGCCGTCAGCAACCCTGAAGGCCATGGGCATTCCGCAGGACCTCCTTAGCTCCACCATCCGATTTAGTTTTTCGGTCTTTACGAATCGGGAAGAGTTGGAGTATACTTTATCCGAACTGCGTGAGATTGTTCCGATCCTGCGGATGTACACGAGAAAAAGATAAGACAGAAGATAAGACAGAAGATAAAACAGAAGATAAAAATAAAACAGAAGATAAAAATAATACAGAAGAAAAAGATAAAAACACGATAGAAAACGATAGAAGGCTTTCAAGGAGAAAGAAATGTTTAGAGCTTTTTTGATTAAGTACGCAGAAATAGGCGTGAAGGGAAAGAACCGTCATCTGTTTGAGGATGCACTGGTGCACCAGATCAAGGTCTCCCTAAAGCGCTGTGATGGCAAGTTTTTCGTACACAAGACTCAGGGAAGGATCTTTGTGGAGGCGGAGGGCGAATTTGATTTTGACGAGACGGTAGGGTGCCTGAGGCAAGTCTTTGGGATCTCAGGCATCTGTCCCGTGGTTTACGCCGAGGATGAAGGCTTTGAGAAGCTGGCAGAGCGTGTCGTGGACTATGTCGACAAGGTGTACCCGGACAAGAACAAGACCTTTAAGGTGAATGCACGCCGTGCGCGCAAGGACTATCCCAAGGAGTCCATGGAGATCAATGCGGATCTTGGTGAGGTGCTTTTGAATGCGTATCCTGAGATGACGGTGGACGTTCATAACCCTGACATTATGCTCAGCGTGGAGATCCGCGAGAAGATCTACATTTATTCGGAAATCATTCCCGGACCCGGCGGCATGCCCGTCGGCACCGGCGGAAAAGCCATGCTCCTTTTGTCCGGCGGCATTGATTCCCCCGTGGCGGGCTACATGATTGCGAAGAGAGGCGTTAAGATTGACGCGGTGTATTTCCATGCACCGCCCTATACCAGCGAGCGCGCAAAGCAGAAGGTGGTGGATCTTGCCAGGATCGTTGCACGGTACACGGGTCCGATCTATCTTCACGTGATCAATTTCACGGACGTACAGCTTCATATCTATGAGACCTGTCCTCACGATGAGCTCACTATCATCATGAGAAGATATATGATGAGGATAGCCGAGAGTATAGCGAGAGACAGAGATTGTATGGCACTCATCACCGGTGAGAGCATAGGCCAGGTAGCGTCTCAGACCATGCAGAGTCTCGCAGCGACGGATGCGGTCTGCGGTATGCCGGTCTTTCGTCCGCTCATCGCCATGGACAAGCAGGAGATCATAGCAGAGTCTCAGAAGATCGGGACATATGAGACATCTATCCTTCCGTTTGAGGATTGCTGTACCATCTTTGTGGCAAAGCACCCTGTGACCAAGCCGAAGCTGTCACAGATAGAGGAGTCAGAGAAGCTTTTGGCAGAAAAAATGCCCCCGCTTGTTGCAGAGGCACTTGAATCAGTACAGATTATACAGATCGGAAAGGGACGCTGATACGGCGTCTCAGATCGATCATCAGTCTATGATAAAGGGTTTCAGGCTTTCTACGATGTCATCGATATTGCCTTCTTCACTGTGGATGTTAAGCTCTATCGGCTTTGACAGATCCAGACTGAAGATACCCATGATAGACTTGGCGTCGATAACATAGCGACCGGATACCAGATCAAACTCGGCATTGTACTTAGCTACTTCGTTCACGAAATCTTTTACTTTGTCGATCGAGTTCAGTGAAACATTAACTGTTTTCATAATATATAACCTCCTTAAGCATTTATATCACTCTCTTTCGATATGATATTAGAAAATGAGTAGAATGTCAAGGGGTATTTTAGAATTAATTGGTGATAAATATGAAGATAGCTTTTCTCACCCTGGGCTGCAAGGTGAACTACTATGAGACCGAAAAGATGATAGGGGCTCTGAAGGAGAGGGGACACGATATCGTCGAGTTTGAGGATGAGGCGGATGTTTATGTGATAAATACATGCACTGTGACTAACATAGCAGACAGAAAATCCAGACAGATGATCCACCGCGCAAAGAAGAAAAATCCGGGTGCAATGGTAGTTGCTATCGGTTGTTATGTTGAGAGTGCCGGTGAGTCGGGTGAGGTCGATCCGTCTATAGATATAGCTTATACCAATAAAGATAAATGTGATTTTGCCGAGCGGCTGGAGAGTGATGTATTATCACTCATGAAGTCATCGGTTTCAACACCTGATGAAGTTAAAGCGGCAGATGACGGTTCGATACTGTCAAGCACCGGAGAAGACAGTGCGATGGGACAGCTTCATCGTAAGGGCCGGACCAGGGCATTTATAAAGATACAGGACGGATGTAATCAGTTTTGTTCGTACTGTCTGATACCTTTTGTGAGGGGCAGGGAAAGCTTTCTTCCACTCCTCCGGATGAGGTGGAACGAGAGGTTTTGGCTGCAGTCGGACAGGGATGTCATGAGATCGTGCTTACCGGGATCCATCTATCTTCCTACGGAGTTACCGGGGATCGTGCGGATGCTTTTGTCAGAGAGGGAGGCAGGGCGCTTTCCGGACTTATCAAAAGGCTTGATGCCATAGACGGTGTACAGCGTATACGTCTGGGATCGCTCGAGCCGAGGATCATCACTGAGGATTGGCTTTCAGATCTCAGTGACTGCGAGAGTCTGTGCCCGCACTTTCATCTGTCACTGCAGAGTGGCTCGGATGCGACACTGGCCAGGATGAACAGGCACTATACCTGTGATGAGTATGCCGACAAGGTCGGGCTGTTGAGAAAGTTTTATGATGCGCCGGCCATAACTACAGATGTTATAGTCGGGTTTCCGGGTGAGACGGATGAGGAGTTTTCGGAGACGGAAGCATTTTTAGAGAAGATCGGTTTTGCTGAGCTGCATATTTTTCAGTATTCCGTAAGATCAGGCACGCGTGCGGCCGGTATGGACGGACAGGTGCCGCCGGAGATCAAGAAGATCAGGAGCGAGAAGCTGATAGAGAAGGCAGCCGGGTGGCGCAGGTCGTATATAGAAAGCCAGACAAAGCCTGTTCAGAGTATTCTTTTTGAAGAATATGCCGATATAAACGGCAGGAGATTGCTGACGGGCTTCAATGAAAGATATGTGAGATACGGCGTTTCAGATGAATATGCAGAAAAAAACGGGTGTTTCGCGGGAAATATATGCATAGTGCCACATGAGTGCCTTGAATGTATGTAATAGTAACTTTTTATAAAAAACAGTTGATAAATTGTCTGTTATCGTATAGAATATGATTATATTGTATCAGAATGGGGTTTGGATATGAACGAGATAAACAATACGCAGTTTTTCAATGTGGATTATGATGCGGATTATGATGTTCGCGATATCATCGCCGCTGTATATGAGGCTCTCACCGAGAAGGGATACAACCCGGTCAATCAGATCGTGGGTTATCTGATGAGTGGGGATCCAACATACATAACCAGTCACAAGGGAGCCAGAAGCCTGATCATGAGAGCTGAGAGAGATGAGATCATCGAGGTATTTCTTGAGGATTATATCCGGTTCAATCTTGAAGGCAAGGATAAGTAGATCATGCGTGTTATGGGACTTGACTACGGGTCAAAGACTGTTGGGGTGGCAATCTCGGATGCTCTGGGACTGACCGCACAGCCGGTTGAGACTATAGTCAGGAAGGGTGAGAACAAACTCAGGACCACCTATGCCAGGATCAGGGAGCTGATAGCAGAGTATGAGGTGGAGCTTATAGTAGTCGGATTGCCAAAGCATATGGACGGATCTGTCGGAGAGAGAGCCGAGAAGTCCATGGCGTTTGCAGATGAATTGCGTACAAAGACGGGTCTTTCGGTCGAGCTTGTGGATGAACGTATGACGACAGTGGAGGCCGGGAGAGTTTTAAACGAGGCGGGAGTTTCACAGAATAAGCATAAGGAGCATGTGGATAAGCTTGCTGCTTCTCTGATATTGAAGAGCTGGCTTGACGCCCATGCATAGGATAAAGATATGAATAACGGAAGTATAACTCTCACCGATGATGACGGTGCAGAGGTTGATTTTTATATTCTTGAAGAGACAGAGCTTGGCGGAGAGACGTATCTTTTAGTCACTGATGATGACAGCGACGGGGAGGAAGCCGAGGCTCTTATTTTGCGTGAGATCACGGATGAGGACGGGATGGCCGTCTATGAAACAGTGGAGGATGAATCCATACTCAGTGCTTTATCGGGAGTTTTTGAAGAACTTCTGGATGAGATAAATATTGAATTGGAATAGGAGGTTAAACAGGTTTTGAAGAAAAAAGAGAATAAGAACGAGACGATACGGATCGTTCCTCTCGGAGGCCTCGAACAGATCGGGATGAATATAACGGCCTTTGAGACGGAGAGCAGTATCATCATCGTGGACTGCGGACTTGCATTCCCTGAGGATGATATGCTGGGCGTAGATCTCGTGATTCCGGATGTCACCTATCTGGAGGATCGCCGTGACAAGGTAAAGGGTTTTGTCATAACCCACGGGCACGAGGACCATATAGGTGCTCTTCCTTATGTGCTTCAGAGGATGAATATCCCTATCTATGCAACAAGGCTTACCATGGCCATCATCGAGAGCAAGCTAAAGGAACACAACCTTTTGGGCAACGTTAAAAGAAAGGTTGTAAGCTACGGCCAGTTTATCAATCTGGGTGATTTCAGGATCGAGTTTATATGTACCAATCATAGTATAGCGGATTCTGCAGCCCTGGCCATCTATACTCCTGCCGGAGTTATAGTACATACCGGAGATTTCAAGGTTGATTATACTCCGGTGTACGGCGATACTATAGATCTGGCCAGATTCGGCGAGCTTGGCAAAAAGGGCGTGCTTGCACTTATGTGCGACAGTACCAATGTTTTGAAGCCCGGGTTCACGGAGTCGGAGAGGACGGTAGGCAAGACCTTTGATACCATATTTGATGACAATGAAAAGAGCAGGATCATAGTTGCTACCTTTGCGTCAAATGTGGATCGTGTCCAGCAGATTATAAACTCTGCGTCCAAGCAGAAGAGAAAGGTTGCCATCGAGGGAAGATCGATGGTCAATATAGTCAATACTGCTATAGAACTCGGATATATCACTGTTCCGGAGGGGATGATGATACCTCTGGAAGAGATGAATATGTATCCGGACGAAAAGATAGTTTTGATCACGACGGGCAGTCAGGGTGAGTCTATGGCAGCGCTGTCCAGGATAGCTGCGAGCATCCATAAAAAGGTCACCATAAAGCCCGGAGATGTGGTTATCTTCAGTTCCAGACCGATACCCGGAAACGAGAAATCAGTATCCAAGGTTATAAATGAGCTCTCTATGAAGGGAGCCAAGGTTATCATCCAGGATACTCATGTTTCAGGACATGCATGCCAGGAGGAGATAAAGCTTATCTACTCACTCGTCAGGCCGAAATACTCGATACCCGTTCACGGAGAATACAGACATCTCATCGGACAGGGTGAGGTTGCCGTACAGATGGGCGTGAAGAAGGAAAACGTCATCATCCTGCGTTCGGGCGATGTGTTGGAGATCGGAGAGGAAAGCGCTGAGATCGTGGAAAATGTCCACTCTGCAGGCATCATGGTTGACGGTCTGGGAGTAGGTGATGTCGGGAACATCGTTCTGAGGGATCGCCAGCATTTATCCGAAAACGGACTTATGGTCGTGGTGCTCACACTGGAGCGCGGATCGAACATGGTACTTGCCGGACCTGATATAGTGTCCAGGGGATTTGTCTATGTCAGAGAGTCCGAGAACCTCATGGATGAATGTCGCGAGGTGGTAAACATCGCACTTGACAGGCTGGTGAGCCGCGGCGTGACCGACTGGGGCAAGATCAAAACCGATATCAAGGACTCGCTTGCCGACTTCCTGTGGAAGAAGATGAAGAGAAATCCGATGATTTTACCAATAATAATGGAGGTTTGATTCCAACGGACTCCGAGAGTTCCGGAGGAACTCGAGGTTTCCGTTGGGTCTCGTGCCGTTCATGAGGATTTAAGGAGATGAAATGCTTGATCGAACCGAAGTCTTTTTAGAGAAATACAGGACTCCGTTACCCACATACCTGTCAGAGATGTCAAAGCATGCCCAGGATCACAATATCCCGATCATCACAAGAGGTACCGGCGATGTGCTGAGATATATACTTCGCACCGTGGTACCTGATGAGATCTTGGAGATAGGAACCGCCATAGGATTTTCGGCGTTGTTTATGAAGGAATGCCTGCCGGATGAGGATGTGCATATAACCACCATCGAAAAGATCGAGGCGAGGTATGCGCAGGCTGAGGTAAATTTCTCCAAATACGATAAGGACAACAGGATCACACTTATCAAGGAGGATGCCGGTTATGCCATAAACAGACTCAGGGATGAAGGCAAACGGTATAAGGTGGTTTTTTTGGATGCGGCAAAGGGACAGTATATATATTTTCTGCCCGTGCTTATAGATCTTATGGACGTTGGCGGAGTGTTGGTGACTGACAATATTTTTCATAACGGAGTTGTTATGAACTCAAAGTATGCAGTTAACCAGCGAGATCGTACCATACATGAGAGGCTGCGGGAGTTTCTGGCAGCGGTCACCGGAAATGAAAGACTGGAGAGTCTTATCTTTCCGGTTGATGACGGTATAGTAGTATCGAAAAAAATAAAACAGTAAAGGTATTATCATGAAGAAAAAACCTGTACTTTTGGCGCCGGCT
>JAFSTZ010000042.1 GCA_017445525.1 Eubacterium sp. | reverse complement strand
GCCCGTCAAATTCCTCGGGAGGCTCTGTAAATGACCTCTCATCGGCTACCGTTGTTTTTTTACTCTTGGAGAAAATCGTACCGCCATCCTTCTTCCAACCTACAAAGTTCCAGCCTCTGTTTGGATAAGCCGTGTACACATATGTTTTCCGATGATACCGCGGGGTCGCTGTTATATTTAACCTTGCCACCCTTTTCCGGAGATGCCTGTATGGTGACGCTCACATTTGAAATGCTTTTATACTTGGCGGTTATAGTCATATACTGATGAACATCTCAAATACTATTTTACATCATTTGTTTTTTTTTGTAATTAACATTTTTACAGGCTTTTGCTCAAAATCATCCGCATCGGCAAATGTAACCCATTCCGATTCATATATCCCCTTTGAAAATGTCTTGTCGGTTCTTGCAGGACTTATGAGTCTGAATCGCCTATCGGGAAAGTTGATGCAGAATCCGTCTACGCAGCATATGGTTCCCTGATCAGCATCTGTCATGGCACTACCTGCCTCCGCCTGCCGTCCTGTCTTAACATACGGCACAAATGCCGGTGCCTCAGGAAACCGGGGAAGGAGTTCTACCATCAACAATTCCTCCGGGGAGAAGCTCTCAAGCACCTTTCGTGCCATCTCCTCCGATCTTATAGTGAAGCGGTGAATAAAACCCCGACCGTTAGTTATTTCGCGAATAAAGTAACGTGTTCTTTCAATATCCCTGTCCGGCACGGCAGTTGTTATCTGTGGTATAATATGAAATTCTTCATAATGATCAGCCTCAAACTTCTCATAATCAGGGTTATCAAGTGGCTCCGTAGCAAAATACATCATTCCATGTCCCGCAGCATCTCCAAGCACCCTGTGGCACGCTCCCAAGACACCCCTGAACAGCTTTGCATTTTCCGGTGTATACCTGAATATCTTGCGAAGCGGTCCGGCATCAAGCCCGCAAAAACTGCACCCGACAGAGCATCCTGTATTAAGTTCATACGTTACCACCGTATGAACAAAAGAATCATTGAGACCACCCAGTGCTCCGTCACACCTTTTGATCTGTCTCCGTCTCCATTTCTTCATACGCTCATTCTGAGGCTCGCATAATTCCTTGATCATCCTGTTCCTGTAAACTATCTTATTTCCCGTAAACTGCCTGAACCTGAAAAAACTCTCGGGCATTTCTGCAAGTCTCTTACCATCGGATATTATGGCAATCTTCTCATCCGGATCAGATGGCGCTATGAGGAAATCCGATTCCTTCACAGACAGATAGACATTGTATGTGTCGATAAACCCTTCCTTATCATTCAGATACTCTTCCCTTGATCCCGGTATAAGACTGATTATTTCAACCAGCCTTTTGGCATTGCTCAGCCCAGTCATTACCCTTGCGGCATCTTCTGGGGACATCTCATCAAGATTCTTTTTAATTAGCGACAGTTCGTGTTCAGTCATGTCACAGCCTCCCGCTTTCACATTTGATAAAGCCCAGATTCCACCATCTGTTCAGCGCGTGATACAAAAACTCGGTTGAAACAACTATTCCCTCCTGATCCTGACAAAGCTTTGATATGATCTCTCTCTTGGTCAGGAACCCGGAAGACAATAAATCGACCATTTTGCTGAACACGAACGGATCACCCTTAAACCCTATGGTAACCTCCATGCCCCTGTCTGATATAAACTTGACCTCATTATCATTCATCTCAAACTTCACATCATCCTCCAATTTGATTTTATCGTCCGGTGCAATCAGATTGCCCATATGGCGTTTTATCATTCCAAGTATAAGTTTCCTGAATTCTTCAGCATTTGTAAAGCTTCCAGTCTCAAGTATCGCCTCCCCCGTGGGAT
>JAFSTZ010000322.1 GCA_017445525.1 Eubacterium sp. | reverse complement strand
TGCTCTCTCCCCTGAAAATCACCTGCATCCACCGATCTCGGAGCCATAGTTATCATATCCAAAGTATTCCAAGGCATATGGAACCCTCCATCTCTCTATATAGGGAAACTCTGAAAAACCGGTTGTCCTCAAATACTCTGCATCAGAGATCCGAAATCTTTACGTCCGCGCCATCTCTTACAAGGCGACAATGTGATACGGCATCGTGGGTGATACGCTGCGCATCCTTAACACTTACCTCTGTCCCCGGATATACGGCATCATAAACCTTTACACATGCACGCTTATTTGTATCTATACGCTCTATGATGGATTCTCTTTCATATCTGTTCTCTTTTTGCTCCTTTATAAGCAACGGTTTATTCTTGGTAGCTCTCCGAACGAAATCCATCTGCTCGGGCGTTATCTCCTCACCTCTTGAAACCTGTGATTTTATGCCGCTGGAAACCGTTTCTATCTTTTTCAGTTCAGCATCTATTTCTTTGTTTCTGTCACTGAGTTCATTCACTCGGATGATCAGTTCCTTGTCGCCTATAACCTCACTCTTTGTATTTCCACCCATCTCAGAACCTATGGTTGTTGCGGATATAGTTCCGTAGGTTCGTATGGATCCGCCGTTTATCAGTCCTTTTTTTCCTCTGACCTCGACATCCTCGCGGCACTCTACTTCCGAGTTCATGACGGCATCCGCTTTCAGCGTACCGTTGCACTTTATCTTCGCACTCTCGATAAACTTTGCTGTTATGTTCCCCTCAGCCTCAAGCGTGCCCTTTTCTCCGCCCTGCATCCCTCTCTTCAAAACTATGTTCCCGCCGGCTTTCAGATCGGCGCCCTCAACTACACCGTTTACTACTATATCACCGTCCGCTACAACCTTGTAACCGGTGTTGACATTACCGGTTATCTGGACAGTACCCTTGTATTCGATATCACCTGTAGACGCATCAACATTCGCAGGAACTTGATATATATCGGAAACCATGACCATATCTTCAACAAGAGATACATGTCCTGCAACCATTGAATAGATTTTACACTTATCTTCAGAAATACGTATATTTCTTCCGAACCTCAAATGACGGTTTTTTACCTTCTTAGGTCTGATCGGCTTGCCTGTAACCGTAACTCCGGCATCTCCGAAGTCCGCCGGTTTCAGTGTTGCCAGCTTCTGACCGGCCTCGACCGGCTTGATGTTACCCAACTGATGGAAGTCAACACTTCCGTCTTCATTCATTTTTGGCTTAGCCGTCATATTTATATCAAAATGATACGTCACCTTCGCATCATGACCATGTCTGGGTTTAGTCGCGATCGCCAGTAGATAATCCCTGCAATATTCATGATTTGCCAGGAAATGATCTATGGCTTTTTTTCTGACCCCATGCTTGACTCCCGCCATCCTGAGATCACCTATGATCTCGTCCTCAGTAAGCATATCCCCACCTGTGGTCGGTGGATAAAACCTGGCAAGAGCTCTGAGCCCGTCTCTGTCGACTTTGACTATACACTTTTCGCCCACCGGGATGATCGGCTCGGTGATAAGCTCCAAAGGCTCATCAAATATCCCTCTGTCAATATATGTACTCAGTTTAACATGATCATAATCAGGAAAAGAGATGGAATCCAGGTATTTCATAACCTCTTCAACCTGAAACATCTCTCCGTCTTCCTCGGCCGGATGCACCCAAAGATACATATGGTCGTTTGTATTGATCACTTCAAAATAGGCATTTTTC
>JAFSTZ010000321.1 GCA_017445525.1 Eubacterium sp. | reverse complement strand
ATTATGGATTTGAGAGACTTTATTTTTCCTCCTTAATAGCTGATTGAGTGGTACTTTTACAGGAAGTTAACGATCTATTGTTGTTTAGTTTTCAATGTGAACTTCCTGGATAATTACATCTCGAAGACCTCCGGTGAGAGATAAAAATACGAAAAGATCCAGATTTTGTGCGGCTTTCACTTGATTTTATTCAGCAAACATGGTAAGATAATAGAGAGGTAATTACATCTCGATGGAGGTCTTGCCATGTATGAAAAATATCAAGTAAAGATACCCTTCTCTGAGGGTGGCATCACGACAAAAAACATCAAGGGAACAACGTATATTTATTACGCATACGAGAGGACGTACGATCCGGGTAAAAGGTATTCAGTCCCGAAGACGACATCCATAGGAAAGCGTGATGATGAGAATCCGGACATGATGTATCCAAACTCAAACTATCTCAAGTACTTTCCAGACATGGAGATACCTGAGGAGATAGAGGGAGATACGTCACGAAGCAGTTGCCTGCGGGTAGGCACATTTTTCGTTATAAGAAAGCTGATGGCCGTATCTCACTTAGATGAGATGATAAGCAGGGTCATCGGTAAAGATTCAGGACTCTTCCTTGATCTGGCGGCGTACAGTATCATCACTGAGAATAACGCCGGTCAGTACTATCCTGATTATGCTTACAACCACCCGCTGTTCACAAAACAGATGAGGATATACAGTGATTCAAAGGTATCCGATTTTATCGGGCAGGATATGACCGATGAGCGGATCGGTTTCCTGAATGAGTGGAATGACAGCAGAGATCACAGGAAAAAGATATATATATCATATGACTCAACTAATAAACATTGTCAGGCGGGAGATATAGACTTTGCTGAGATCGGGCATGAGAAGGATAAGCAGGATAAACCCATCTTCAATTATGCAGTTGCTTACGATAGGAATAATAACGAGCCTCTGTTCTACGAGGATTATCCGGGCAGTATAAACGATGTATCACAGCTTCAGTACATGCTGGAAAAGATAGAAGGCTATGGATACAAGAATGTAGGCTTCATACTGGATCGGGGATACTTCAGCGAGGCCAACATCCACTACATGGATAAACATGGTTATGGATTCGTGATAATGGTCAAGGGATTAAAAGACCTGGTAAGTGAGCTTGTCTTAAAGCGACAGGGGATGTTTGAACAGAACCGTAAGAACAGTATCCGGTCATATAAGCTGAGCGGCATGACTGTAAAGATGCAGTTGTTCCCATCGGATGAAGAGGACAGATATTTTCATATATACTACAGTGACAGGAAGCACGCATCGGAAAGGGAAAAGGTCGAGCAGAAGATAGACCGGATGGAGGCCTTTCTAAATAAGAACCGCGGCAAAAAGATGCCACCGATGCCCAACATCGAGAAGTATTTTGAGCTCCTGCGGTATAAAGAGGGCACAGAGGAAAACCGGCTCATCGGATGGAGGGAAAGGGCAGATGTCATAGACCGGGAGATAGCTCTTTGTGGGTACTTTGTGCTTATAACATCTGAAAAGATGACGGCAGAAGAAGCCATAGATCTGTATAAGAGCAGGGATGCTTCGGAGAAACTCTTCCGAGGTGACAAATCATACATGGGGGCCAGGGCTGAAAGAGTATATGGCAATGAATCATTTGAGACAAAGCTGTTCATAGAGTTCATAGCACTGATAATAAGGAATAAGATATATACCTGCTTGAAAGAAGCTGTAAAGGAAAGCGGGCATAAAGAAAACTACATGACAGTTCCGGCTGCTATAAGGGAACTGGAGAAGATAGAGATGATAAGATCCTCCGACAGGGTATATCGAATGGATCACGCTGTTACTGCGACTCAGAAGGCGATACTAAAAGCCTTTGGTATGAGTGCGGCGGATATAAAAGCGTACTCAAGGGCGCTCAGTGATGATCTAAAAGATATAACAACGAGATAAAGACCGGAAGGAGGATGAAAAAAATGGCAGGCATAAGAATCAGTATAGACGAGAAGATAAAGAAGCAGGAAGAGGCAGTGTTCAAGGCAAAAGAGAAATACGAGTCAGAGGCAAAAAAGCTGGATAAGCTCGTTACAAAACGCAGGGAACTTGAGAGCAAGGAACTTGTGAAAGCATTCGAAAAGAGTAAACGCTCACTGCAGGAAGTATTGGATTTCATGAATGAAGATCCGGAAGAGGATGAATAAAAAATATCAAGCGATTGGCTTGATGCGATGGATGTGGATTATGGCGACATTCGACAGAAATCGTCGTCGAGATGTAAAAAGTCAGGAAGTTCAGAGTAATGGCATTGATGTTGATAGGGTTGGGAAGGGATGTTAAAGCAGATTCCAATTATTCCGTTTCCAATCCCCACGTGTTAGTTT
>JAFSTZ010000041.1 GCA_017445525.1 Eubacterium sp. | reverse complement strand
GACATACTTCCGGTCATGGTTTCTTTCGTTCCGGCGATGATGAACGTATCATCTGAGACCCACTCGATGTCCCTGACCCTCCCGTCGTATGCAGCTGTTTTCAGACTTTTGGTAGCTATATCCAGAACTCCGTAACCGTACTTTTCCAGCTCGATTATACCTCGAAAAACGATCTTTTTTTTGTCAGGCGAGAGTTTGCTTTCTGTAAAAGCGATATCATCGGATCCTGATGCCTCGGGTAGCTGTATATCATTTTTCTGCTCTCCGGACGAGAGATCAAACTCCATATAATGCTTTTTCTCAGTAGTTATATAGACAGAGTCATCCGTGACCATCAGTTCATTGTCGACAAAACGGTCTTCAGTTGGAGCGTACTCCCAGAGCTTGCTTCCGTTTCCGGTATCATAACAATACAGATTTTTTGCAGTCCATATAACTAAATATTTATCTGCAGGAAGAGCGATCCCCAGCACTCTCTCATCCATATCATCGATATAAATGATACTTTCATGAGTCTCTGTATTTCTCACATCGATGATATTTCCGCTGTCCAGGATAGCCAGGATTTTTCCGTCATTGCTAACTTGAAAATCCGATATCATGTTTGGCATCTGATAGTTCCAGGCAGCATTTATATTGTTTCCGTCGCTTCCCTCGTAAGCAAGTGTCGCATCAGTCAGAGCCTTGACCGCCTCCGCTGTGATCGGTCTGTCATCACTGTCGTCCTTTGGCAAGGCTTCAAGTGCAAGCTGAAGTGCCGTGATCCGCTGCTCCTTTTCAAGCAGATTACCTGATTCGTTTGCCAGATATCTCGACTGGTTCTTCAGGGATTCCAGATAAGTTTTGTGGATCTGCTCTCTGCTGTAGAACATATACCCACTGAAGGCCAGAATGATCGCAAGAGCTATAGAAAACACTGCTGTCAACTGCTTCATGCGATAGGCTCTGTGACGATTCATAAGCTCATCGTAAGCACAGCCTATGATACCACTTGCCAGGCGGGGGAGCTCTTCCTTTTTGGCTTTACCCTTTGAGAGTCTGTAGTCACAGGAGAGTGGCTCGATCGGGATCCTGACTGTTCTTTCGTTGCCGTCAGCGTCCGTCTCCACACGCTCATCGTACTGGAGGACCTCCGGGATGACATCCTGCGGCTCGCCGTTTACGAGAACAGTAAAGACATCTCTCTTGGTGTGGTTCTTCAAAAAGCACTCGATCTCGCGCGGAACCCATGCAGATTCTTTGGTATTGGTAGAACAGAGTACGATGAGATAGTCGGAGTTCTCCAGCGCATCCGATATGGTATCACTGAGATCGTTGGTTATGGGAAGCTCTGCCTTGTCCCTGAAGATACGGTTGATCTTTTTCATCCCGGTTTTCTTTCTGATCTTTCCGGGGATATGGAAGTGCTCAAGTCCCCTGTGGACGGCGTCCGCAACCTTGTTATCCTCTGGTGCGTGCTTATATGATATAAATGCATTGTAATGGTTTATCATTCTTTTGCTCCTTTTGTTTAGAAGTTAGTACATCTATAACATTGTATTTATCATATTTTAAGATAAAACGCAAGAAAAATATTAATGATACATAATAATAGGTTAATCAGATATCTATAGGTTGTTCTTATTAACATCGAAATTATCTTGACTTCCACTTAATTATGTTGTATTATGTCGTTAGTATCAACTTTATGTTAAATTATGTTGAATTATGTTTTTAGCGTATATTTATGTTATTTTATGTTTTTGTATATAAGCTACTATATCCGTGAATAATAATAGAAAGGTCAGACAGGTATGAAAAGAGACAATAACCCATATTCCATGAGCTTTGGAAGAATCCCCGGAAGATTTATAAGCAGAGATATAGTTGTTGAAGAAGTATTGGATACGCTAAATGCAGATCCGCCCACAGAGATGGCATTTAAACTTACGGGGATAAGAGGGGCAGGGAAGACAGTAACTCTTAGTGAGATTGAGAGGGAGCTTCGCAAGGATGATGATTGGATAATAGTTGATTTAAAATCAGGCGGAGATATCACGAACGATCTTGTATCAGAGCTATACAGCAATGGAGGATTCATTTCTAAATATGTTGATGCAAATCTTAATCTAAGTGCATTTGGAATAGGTCTAAAAGTATCAAAAAAAAGTCCTGTTTCAAGCATTGACGTTGCATTAAAAAAGCTTCTTGAGGAGATAGATAAAAAGAATAAGAAAGTCCTGGGAGTAATTGATGAAATCAGAAAAACTGATGCCATCGTAGATTTTATACAGGAGTTTCAGATTCTGATTCGTGAGGAATTGCCGATTTATATGATAGTGGCAGGATTATACAAGGATATCGAAGACGTT
>JAFSTZ010000320.1 GCA_017445525.1 Eubacterium sp. | reverse complement strand
TTAAAGGCTGCCATCAAAAAGCTTGATATGAAAGGTGTCAATGACATCAAAGAAACCATGCAGCTTGAAAATCTGGGTCTTGTAGAAGAACGAAAACAGGAATTTTTGTTTGTCGTTGAAAACATGAAAAAAAAGACCGTCAGGTGTGGTTCATGCGATATAGATGGTGACCTGATCACGGAATTATTTATCCTCCATGACGACAAAACACTGGATGTCTATGATTACTCCGAGGACATGCTTTTAGACGGTAAATCTGTAAAGCCGATTTTTACAATGAAAAATGTAGCGGAGGTACGTCGACCCGCAGACCCGGATGGATCTTTCAGCGTTAAGCAGATAAAAGGTAAACGGTCTATCTATACAACCTGCATCTATAAGCCCGGTTCTGTCAAAAAGGACGCTGTTTTCTCCTCCACTGATTCGAAAAATGCCTATGCCGAAGGTATATTTTATTATAAATCACTGAAGAAACTCAAGATGCGCTATCCGAATATGAGCCGTGACCGGTTGTATGAACAGACAGATAATTTTATTCTTAACCCGGAAACATGCATACGCAGCATTGCATTTGAAGGGACTGATCTTGTCGGAACATTCATTATGCGACATGACATAAAACCGGAACGCAACTTACCTGCTTACCGTGTTTTCGGGGAAACTAACAAGATCTATCATTACTGTACCATACTGGGACAGGATAAGGCCGGGGATTACGATTCGTTACTGGATAAGCTCATGAATCCCGTCAACGCCTTTCCCGTTTTCAGTGCGATACTGAGCGACAATCCTTCAATAGTCGTTTCCGGTTACACACCGGCTAACAAAGATACACCCGCTTATTACACCGCGGATATCATAGACGATGACGGAAGTATATCGAATCATTTCTTGTTCTACATAGAAAATATCAAGGGAGAAGTTCGCCTTACACGCATTGAAAATGTTCTTTCAAATGGTCTGGTTCACGACTGTTTAAAGATTTCATACGGAGAGGATTTACTGGATAAAGATACAAAGGACTACATCTCGTATCATGAAGAACTATGCTATCCGAAGAAGAATTATCTGGATAAAAACAAGTATCCGGAAATCCGTACGCTAAAAGTTAACTATCCGGATCGAACGGAGATACTAAAGACACGTTACTTCGTTAAATACCTTCCCTATACAAATCACGGCAGATTTACAATACAAAAGGATGATGAGACCATCGATATTTCCGAAATAGAGTTCGACAGTAAAAAAGTCGAAATACTGAATCCTTACTCCGGTAACGGCTACGGTTTTGCGGAACCGTCCTCGGAGCTGACATGGACAGCTCCCGAGAACATCCCCCAATAGCTTGCATGTATCATCCCACTGTGTAAAAAAAGCCTTGCAAAAGCAAGGCTTTTTTATGATTCCTGATCACAGATCATTTATCACGAAAGGGAACTATACCGGTCAAAATCTCACTCAGCCAGGTTGTTCCGGCTGCACGTCGTACATCAAGGGAGTTTATGGAAACACAATATTTCTTTTTCGCAGCTACCGTCTGACCTATACTCTCTTCGGTTTCCGATACCGATCCTAAATCACTAATAACATACTGCTTTTTCCCGACTTCTCCGATATACATCGTGATATGCCCCGAGAACATCAACAGTGTTCCCACCGGAAGTTTACTTATCGCCTTTCTCTTCTCTTTATCAGTCATCGGACCCATCTCAACCTTGTAGGTCGGCATCGCTCTCTGCCAGGTGGTGTTTCTGGGAAGCTCCAATCCAAAGCATCTGTAGATCGACCTGGTATACATGGAGCAATCCATCGCATGGAGCATGCCACCCCAACCATAGCGATCACCCAGACAACTGAAGGCAACCTTGAGTATGTTTTTCTTCGTCATGGGAAGATATCCTATACTCACATCATGATGCATGCTTATCAACGCATATGTACGTACCAGCTTCCCGTCAGCACCGCGTGTCGGCAGCCATACAACATGGTTATACCAGGTACCGCGCTCTCCTACAGTCTCAGGAAGCTGATCCGCCGGTACAAGCGGTAGTACGGTCCCAAGCATAAGATCAACCTCTGATGTGGCCGGATCCAAGTTTGATTTCTCCAAAGTTATATGACTGGTCGTCACAACCAGCAACTGATCGTGAGCCGGATCCCACTGAGCCAGCCATGTATTCTTGTCATCGCAAACAGCGAAGTGATCTGCCTCCACCCAGCCGGAACAATTGGTAGAATACCCATGATAGAACTTTCCATCAGCAGTAACCATATCGATGATAAACGGCTCATTTATATTTATAGAGGAATTCATGAACTCATCATCCGGATCTGTCGCTGACCATCCCACGGGCTTGGAGTTCGGTGCCATCCACTGATCGGCACGCTTTGTACAGATAGCGTATTTTTTCTGTGGGATGCCCGATACATCCGCATCGGAGATATTTTTCTTTATCCCGGCAAACCACGTATCGATCGCAGTTTTATCATACTCGACACCATCCACAAAGATCGATTTTCTGGTGCCTATACGATCTGTTATTTCTTTAAACGTCCCTTCCGCAAGTTGATCCCTGCGCTCGGCAGGTGTAGTAGCGAACTCCAAAGGCATGTTTTTCAGATCAAACATATTCGTCTCCGGATCAGACAGGATCTTTTGATTCTTTGCGCTGATCGCCTTATCGGTCATCAGAACCTTGTCAGCATCTCCGGCAAGCTTCGCCCAGTAGGTGTATGAGGTCATCTCACGTGTTACATCTGACTGATAGGTGAGATTGCCCTGACCTGCAACGGGCGCAGTTGTCGGCTTTGCAGTAGACGTCGGCTTGGAAGGTGCCTTTCTGTAACCATAATATATATCCAATCCCTTGAGGATCCCACTTGCTACCATGCTAAGTCGGTCATCGGTCAAAAGCGAAACCTGGTTTCCTACCTCAAGGTCGATAGACGGAACCGTAC
>JAFSTZ010000319.1 GCA_017445525.1 Eubacterium sp. | reverse complement strand
CCGTGATACGACTGTCCGGGATAACGGATGACGATATGGCGGAGATCCTCGTCAAGTACGAGGGCGTCAATATCGGCGGATCCATCAAGACCAGAACGGCATTCAACATGATCGAGGCAGCTGAGAAGGCCGGTGAGATCTCTCCGGACAGAACGACCATAGTTGAGCCGACCAGCGGCAATCAGGGAGTCGGACTCGCACTCGTGGGAGCTGTAAAGGGTTACAGGACGATCATCATCATGCCTGACTCCGTAAGTGAGGAAAGAGCAAAGCTGGTCCGTCACTACGGCGCAAAGGTAAAACTGATCCACGACTCCGGCGATATCGGCAAGGCAATAGAGGAGTGCCTGCAGTTGGCGCTCAGGATGCGGGACGAGGATCCGAACGTCTATGTACCGCAGCAATTTGACAATCCGAACAACACTTTAGCGCATAAAAATGGAACCGTTCGCGAACTGCTGGAGCAGGTTGAAGGACCGATACACGGCTTCTGCTCAGGCATCGGAACCGGAGGTACGTTGACCGGAGTAGGTGAGGTTTTAAAGGAAAAGCATCCGGATATAGAGATATGGGCCGTGGAGCCTGAGAAGGCGGCGATCCTCGCCGGTGGAACCATAGGAACACATATGCAGATGGGGATCGGCGACGGCATCATCCCAGCCATCCTGAATCGGGAAATCTATGATGAGATATGTGTGATAACCGATGAAGAGGCTATAAAAACAGCCAAGCTCCTCGCAACCAAAGAAGGGATCCTGTGCGGGATATCCTCTGGAACAAACGTAGCGGCAGCTCTCAAGCTGGCCAAAAAACTGGGACCAGGCAAAACCGTGGTAACCCTGTTGCCGGATACGGGTGAGAGATATTTTTCCACACCGCTGTTTACGGAATAATATTCACTCCAACTGATCCAGTATATACTTCTTCACACCCTCAAGCTTGGAGTCTTTCCATGCGCCTTTCTCCGCCTTTTCGGCGAAAGGACAGATGATCTGAAAGTCGAGCGCCTCGCCGGGCACCCTGCCGCTCCGCTTCGGGTTGAAGAAGTTCTCGTGCCAAGTTTCCTCGTCGGCATCTTTATATTTATCAGGATATAAAAATATCTGCTGTTTTTTATTTGCCTCGACAAATGCTTTTGCTGATAACGGAGCAAGTTTCTCGTATTCTTCCGCCTGAACATCCTCAAAGATCAGAGGAAGATCTGCACTGACAACGCGCTCAGCAGATCTGTCAATCTCTATCCCGTAAGCCTTGAAATCGTATCTATCTTCACTTAATATAAGACTTAAAACAACTCCCTTTTCCGTGTTATACTGTGCGCGTTGATAGTTGGTATCAAAGATAAAGTTCCCCAGAGAATAGAAGATGATCTTGTCCTTCGCAGCCTGTGAGCTTTGTTGTCCATCGGAACTATCACTTGAGGTACAAGTTAGACTATCCACCGGAACTCTCTCATAGTTCATCGGAACATGCGGATGATGACACACTACTATATCAGCGCCCATCTCCAGATACTTCAGATACCTGTCCCTGGTATACGGCGAGGGAAGTGAAGTAAACTCCTCACCGCCGTGGGACACGACTATGCACCAGCGACACTTTGATTTTATCTCTTTTATTATGCTCTCGATACGTTCCATCTCGGACCACTCCAGACATCCGCCCTTATCAGGTCCGGCGGGCTTGCACCCTCTCCGATATCCCACGGCAAAGAGACCTATACCTCCTGCCTCGTCGAAATACACAGGCTTCGACGCCTCATCGATATCCATACCGACACCGAGAGTTTCTATCCCTGCCGCTCTTGCTTGGTCGAGAGTGCTCTTGAGTCCTTCCTGTCCTGCATCCATGATATGGTTGTTGCACAGATTCCAGATGTCGGAATTCAAGCCTTTTAAAAATGGAACCGCCGCCGGATCTATCGTGTGCATAAGCCTCATCTCCGCAGCCGTGACGAGCTCTGCATCCTTCCCGATCAGCGCGCCCTCAACATTTATAATAACATGATCCGAGGCTCTCAAAACATCCATGATGTCCTCGGATACCAGCTCCGGATCGATCCATTTCTCTGACATATAGTGGTCGAATCCGATATCACCTGTAAAAGTTAATACTGTTTTTTTCATCGTTCCTCCCTTTATCACTTCTTAATTGTCAAGTATTCTCTCAAGTTTATTCTTCAATAAGTCTATCTCGCCATGTGAGGTTTTCAATATAACATCAATATCCATCTCATCGTATTCATGCGCAAAATAAGTTCTCATTCCTTTAATCTGTTTCTAGGGAATATCTGATATTTCAGATATAAACTCATCGGAATAGGACTTTGCAAGCTCCCCAATCTGTTGAATAGGCATAGATATGGCATTCCGATAAATAAACCCACAGCTATCGTCATAAAACTCATGCTCATCATCACCAAATCTATCATGAGTCTGCTGAATCTGTGAACAATACTTGATTATTTTTTGAGATAGAATCTTGTCCTTATCCTTCATATATCACTACCCCCTCTTTATCTATAGCATCTCGAAGATATTGAGAATCCTCTGATATTTGTGACACGACATCTACTGATGAGGAGAATGCTTCCTTTAAATCTTCAATAAATCCAAAGTAACTTAAACCCATAGATTTATCTTTTTTTACATAGAAATCATAATCACTCTTTCCATCATAATCTCCACGAGCTCTTGAGCCAAATAAAACAACTTTCTTAATTCCATATTTTTTTGCTATAGGTGAAACAACTGTTTTTATCTCATCAATTGAATCTGCCCGATTCTCTGTGATGACGTATCCTTTAAACATAAGGTTTTCTTTTATCATGGACACAACATAATCGGGTGCATGCGTCCTGCCTTGTTCCCAGTTGCGTATAGTAGCCACCGGCACACCTGTTTCAACCGAAAACTCGTGCTGAGACAATCCGGATTGCCTACGGATTTCTTTTATCTCCATACGAACACCCCCTCATACAACAAGTATACGCTAACAGCGTACCGTTGTCAAGCGATACTTTTTCTTGACAGTAAACCGGTATTATGTTATTCTGAATGTGCGGGCAACGGCGTTCGTAACTGAATGCCGTTGCCTTTTTTTATTAGGATAAGGAGGGATATTATGGCAGCGTTTGACAGAATCGAGTCGGGAATCCCGGAGATGGATAAGGCTCTTGATAATATCAGGCTTGGAGATAACGTGGTTTGGCGCGTTTCGGAGCTTAATGATTTTCGCTACTTTATGGAACCTTATTTGGAGCAGGCAATACGGGACAAAAGAAATATCATTTACTTTCGATTTGCGAGCCATCCGCCGTTGATAAAAAACCGTTCGGAGATGAAGACTATACAGATCCCTTTGTCACACAGATTTGAAACCTTCACTGTTGAGATTCACAATGAGATCGAAAAAGCAGGAAGGGATGCTTTTTATATCTTTGATGTTTTGTCGGAACTTCAGGCTGCATGGGCGACGGATCTTATGATGGGGAACTTTTTCCGTGTCACCTGTCCGTTCTTATTCATCCTGGATACCGTGGCATTTTTTCCTATAATAAGAGGGAAGCATTCGGTTCATGCGATCAATAAAATACTGAATACAACACAGCTGTTTTTTGATGTTTATAAGGACAGTAAAAATATCTATGTTCGGCCGGAGAAGGTGTGGAACAGAAACTCTGATACGATGTTCCGCCCGCATATCTATAACCCTGAGACGGGGAGTTTCCGCCCTATACTTGACGGCGTGAAGGCCGGCAGGTTTTACCAGACACTGAAGAAGGCTCAGCGTGAGGCTGGCGAGCAGTATATGGATTCCTGGGATCGTTTTTTCAACCGGGTAAAAGAATCATATCATTTGGGAGATGATATCACTGATCAGTGCGGCAGGATGTGCGACATCATGATGACTCGTGATGAAAAAATGCGCGCACTCGTTAAAAAGCATTTTGATCCGACTGATTACTTTGAGGTGCGTGATCATATGGTCGGGACCGGTATGATCGGAGGTAAGGCGTGCGGAATGCTATTGGCACGTGCGATCATACGAAACGATGCGCCGGAGGTAGATGAGGTGCTCGAGCCTCATGATTCGTTTTATGTAGGTTCGGATGTCTACTATACTTATATAGTTGATAACGGTTTCTGGGATTACAGGGTACGTCAGAGAACCGAAGAGGGATATTTTGAATTAGCGGAAGAGTTTGCCACACGTCTGAAGGAAGGGAGTTTTTCGCCGGCTTTGAGAGAGCAGTTTGAAAGGATAGTTGATTACTATGGGCAGGACCCTTACATTGTCCGTTCAAGCAGTATTCTCGAGGACGGATTCGGGAACGCATTTGCCGGAAAGTATGAGTCGGTTTTCTGTGCAAACAAGGGTACTATAGAAGAGAGAGTTGCAGAGTTCGAGAAAGCGGTAAAGACCGTCTATGCGAGCTCAATGAACCTGTCCGCTCTTGATTATCGAAAGAGGCGCAGACTCGATAAGCGCGATGAGCAGATGGCTCTTTTGGTAATGAGAGTTTCCGGAACCTACTATGGCCCTTACTATATGCCCTGTGCGGCGGGAGTCGGATACTCGTACAGTCCTTACAGGTTTTTAGAAAGCATCGATCCGAAGGCGGGGATGCTTCGGCTGGTTATGGGACTCGGTACGTCAGCGGTGGATAGGACTCAGGGTTCATATCCAAGGCTTGTAAGTCTCGATGTACCGGAGCGCACCACATATACGGAAGTCGCTGATCGCCATCAGTATTCGCAAAGGAAGCTGGAGGTTATCAGGGGTTCGGAGCGCGTTCTGGAACAGATCGATCTGACTACTATTGAACCGGAACTTCCGGGGTATCTGGCTGATATTCTTCTCGAGCATGATACGGATGCTGAGAGCAGGTTGAAAGAGATGGGACGCGATACTCAGGTTCGGTTTATCTCGTGTAGAGGGATCGTAAAAAATGAAGAGATGATGAGCCGGATGCAACGTATGATGCAGACCATTCAGAACGAGTACGATTATCCGGTGGACACTGAGTTTACGATCAATCTGTCGGATGACGGAGAGTATCTTATCAATCTTTTACAGTGCCGTCCGCTGCAGGTATTAAACGACGAGGCAAAGATAACTGTTCCGAAAAATATCGATAAAAAGATTGTATTTCTGGAGAATAAGGGTGTTTCCATGGGGCTGTCCAGACAGCTGGATTTGGACATAATAGTTTATGTAGATCCGGTGGCATACTATCACATGCCGTATGCGGATAAGCCCGCAGTCGCGAAGATGATCGGAAGAGTGAACTGGAAATATCGCGATCTGGATAAAAGTATGATGCTCATCGTCCCCGGGAGAGTTGGAACGAGTTCTCCGGAACTCGGGGTGCCTGTGACGTTTTCTGACATCAGTGCCTTCAAGGTTATATGTGAGGTAGAAGAAAAAGAGGCCGGCTACAATCCTGAGCTTTCATATGGCAGTCATATGTTCCAGGATCTGGTGGAGGCTGACATATTATACACAGCAGTTTTTGCAAATGAAAAAACGATCAGGTTTGCGCCTGAGTTACTGTCAGGAGTGAGGGATATCTCATCAGAATTTGATGAGGAAAAACAGTTGGAAGGGATAATAAAAGTCTACGATGTATCGGGGTGTGATTGCAGTCTGTATTACGATCTGAAGCAGGAGCATCTGCTGGTAACAATCTGATAAGCTGTAACGATATGTCAAAGCAGAAATGGGAGGGCATGGATAGTGAATAAAAGGAATTTGGAGTATTTTTTAAAGGTGTATGATATGAAGAGCATTTCCCGGGCGGCGGAGGCGCTTTATATATCGCCGCAAGGGCTTAGTAAGACTATTTCGAGACTTGAAGAAGAGCTTGGTGTGGAGCTTTTTAAACACAAGGCAAACAGAATCATTCCTACGCCGGTTGCTGCAAATCTGGCAGCGCATGCAAAGAGTATTCTGGTCGAGTATGACATTATCGAAAACCATCTTTTCAAGAAGGGATGGACCAAAAAACCCGCGAAGATAGCGTGCTCATATGATGTTCCGCAGATGATCCCCACAGATTTTTTTGTGAGTTTCAATGCGATGCATCCGGAGCTTAGGATGCAGATCCGGGAGTATCCGGAGAGTATGATACTGGAGAGGTTGGACAAATCAAAGGTTGAGGTGGCTATCGTATCGGGACCGCTGGATGAGCTTGATTATGATATTATTCCTCTATTTACGGTTCCGTATTGTCTGGTGATAAACAAAAAGCATCCTTTAGCTGAGAAAAAGACCATCAGTTTGAAAGATCTGGATGGTGAGCCTCTGGCGGTAAAGGATGTTCAGAGCAGGATCAGTGCATTGCAAATTTTGGAGTTGGCAAGGCATGAGTCATCCCCTGACTATATCCTGGAGTCATCGGATGCGCATTTGATACACTCGATGGCAGAATCAGGAGCTGCGATTGCGATGACTCTCACCTATCTGGCGGACAAGATCAAGAGTAATGCCGTGGTTGTACGACCGTTTGAGGATAATGTTTTTACTAAAACGGTTTATCTGGTAAAAAAGAAAAACTACGTGATGAGCTATGAGGGAGAGCAGCTTTATGACTCGGTTCGGGAGTATTTTTCAGAACGATAAAAATATCAGTTAAACATAATGGTTTAACTCATCAACATTTTTTCTGCTTTTCAAACACAAGGATTCATGTTATAACTGTTGCCATAAAGAAAACGGGGCAACGGAGTTCCATGTATGGTGCATGGGACTCCGTTTTTTGTTTCGATTTTGTCTCAAGGAAAGGAGATGTGAATGATGGATAGGACGAGAAAGAATTACAGTTCAGGGGCTCCGCTGGAGGAGAAGGTAGGATACTCAAGGATGATCAGTGTGGGATCGTACGTGAAGGTGGGAGGAACCACATCCGTACAGCCTGATGGAACAGTGTACGGAGAGGATGCTTACGAGCAGACAAAATATGTTTTAGAAAAGCAGTTAAATCTGATCAAGCAGGCAGGAGCAAAACCGGAGGATGTATTCAATGTAATGATCTACACCACGGACATCGGACAGGGTGGAAGGATATGCGAAGCTTATTCGGAGTTCTTCCATGATATCAAGCCACTGTGCACGATGGTTGAGATAGCTAAGCTGAACAGGCCGACACAATTCGTTGAGATCGAGATGGAAGCGATGTGCGGGTCGGTAGTCAAGGAGGGATGACCATGAACAGGATAGAAGAACATCCGATACTCGGTCATTATTCAAAGGGACAGGAGATCACGTTCACTTTTGACGGTAAGCAGATGAAGGGTTTTGCAGGAGAACCGATCGCGGTGGCGCTGAAAGCAAACGGTGTGATGATCCACAGATATACAAAGAAGGAACACAAGCCGCGAGGTATCTTTTGTGCGATAGGAAGATGTACAGACTGCGTAATGATCGTGAACGGAAAGCCTAATATAAGAACCTGTGTGACTCCTCTCGAGCAGGGGATGGAGGTTCAGACGCAGGATGGAGTTATCCCGAAGGAAGCATGAAGAAGGAGCGAGGTGAGTGTGGATGAAAAGATATGATGTGATCATAGTAGGCGCAGGACCGTCCGGACTTTCGGCAGCGATTGAGGCAGCCGGAAGAGGATTAAAGGTTGCAGTATTTGATGAAAACGAAAAACCGGGCGGGCAGCTTTTTAAACAGATCCATAAGTTTTTCGGCTCAAAGAAACACAGAGCCAAGATAAGAGGTTTTCGTATCGGAGAGGAACTCCTTTCCGAGGCGGCCCAAAAGGGTGTTGAGGTTATCCTTAACGCGACGGTGACAGGACTTTATCAGAATAAAGAGATAGTTGTAAGGATTGGAGATGAAGTAAGTCACTACAAGGGAGATACAGTGATCGTTGCAACCGGTGCAGCGGAGAACATGGTCACTTTCCCCGGATGGACGCTCCCCGGAGTGATTGGCGCGGGAGCTGCTCAGACCATGATGAATCTTCACGGTATACAGCCCGGGAAAAAAATCCTCATGCTGGGTTCCGGAAACGTCGGATTGGTGGTTTCTTTCCAGCTTTTGCAGGCGGGATGCGAGGTTGTAGCGTTGGTAGATGCCGCACCGAGAGTCGGAGGCTATGGTGTTCATGCTGCTAAAGTGGCGAGAACCGGAGTCCCATTTTATCTCTCACATACGATCACGGAGGCACATGGTGAGGATCATGTGACAGGAGTTACGATCAGTCAGGTAGATGAGAAGTTTGTTCCAATCAAGGGAACAGAAAAATATTTCGATGTTGATACGATCTGTATGGCGGTCGGATTGTCGCCCATGAGTCAGTTGTTAAAAATGAGCGGTTGCAAGATGGAGGATAATCCGAAGCGCGGAGGTCAGGTCCCGATCATAGATGAGTATGGGGAGACTTCAGTACCGGGAGTTTTTGCAGTGGGTGATGTATCCGGTATCGAGGAGGCGTCCTCGGCGATGATCGAGGGAAGAATGGCCGGAGTATGTGTGGCCGAGTATCTCGGATACTGTACTGAGGAAGAAAAAAAGGCAGTGCTCGAGGAACTCACAGAGGATCTGGAGAGTCTGCGCCAGGGTATGTTTGCTCCGTCAAACAGAGGAAAGAAGATTGAAAAAACCGATGAGGGGATCGAGATATCCTCGAGTCTTCTTGAAAAAGGATATGTGGCAGATGATGAGATTGAGAGATTCCCGGGTGTTACACATAAAGTCGGAGTTCACCCTGTTATGGAGTGTACTCAGAACATACCGTGTAACCCATGTCAGGATGCATGTCCGAAGGGATGTATCTCGATCGGTGAGAACATCACATATCTTCCGATAGTTGTGGACAACAACGAGTGTGTAGGCTGTGGGATG
>JAFSTZ010000318.1 GCA_017445525.1 Eubacterium sp. | reverse complement strand
GAGGGAATGACAACTCTAAACGGAATCTGTCTCAATGATGATTCACGTGTTTTTTTGGAGGCGATAAAGACACTTGGATTTGATGTGTCTTCGCCGGATAAGATAAAAGGATCTGAGGATAGTAAAGGCTGTGATAACTCAAATATCGGAACTGCTTCAGAAACACTTGACAGTCTCGTTATAACCGGTACGGGTGGAGTTATTCCTATAAAAAAATGTGATGTGTACGTTGGAAGCGCCGGAACAGCTGCAAGATTTCTGACAGCCATGATGGGACTGTCTGACGGTTGTTATGAGGTTACATCATCGGAACAGATGAAAGCAAGACCGATGAGAGAGCTTTTGGAGGCTCTCGAGATCATGGGAGCAGAGTTTGATTTTCATGAGGATAAGTACAGTTTTCCTTTTGCTGTTCGAGGAAGGAGTTTTCATAAGAGAGATAAATCTGTTGATCGGAAGATAACCGCTGATGACGCCACAAAGTCATCACCGGTCTCCGGTATGACGTCTTTAGATGATACGGGCATCGATACTTCGTCTTCTCCGGTGCAAACCGTACCTCTGAATATCGATAGAAGCTCACAGTTTTTGAGTGCGTTGCTGTTATGTGGACCTATGGTCAAGGATGGTTTTGCCATAGAGCTCACCGGTACACGTACAGCGAGATCATATGTGGATATAACCATGCGGATGATGTCGGACTTCGGATGTCCGGTAAAAAGAGATGATCTGTCGGAGTCCGGCGATAATTTATCGCAGGAAAGTATAGCGTCAATGGGTAAAGATGCGGAAAGTGATAATACAGATAAAGACAGGTATATCGTTCCTGCCGGTAGTACGTATACAGGACGTGATTATCCGATAGAGCCGGATGTGTCGTCGGCATGCTATTTTTATGCTTGTGCTGTACTAAACTGTGGCAAGGCGATAGTTCGCGGAGTTCATGCTGACAGCATGCAGGGGGATATAAAGTTTATAGAACTTCTGAAGGAAAAGGGATTTTCCGTGACCGATACGACGGACGGGGTTTTGCTCGATGCGACTTCTGTCAGAAGAGAAAATGATACTGAAATCCTCGAAGATATGACATATAAGGATGATTTCCATATCCCGTTACAGGGCTTTGATATCAACATGAGTGATTTCTCGGATCAAACCATGACGCTTGCCTGTATCGCTCCGATGTTGTCATCACCGACAACCATAACCGGTATAGCGCATATCAGAGGGCAGGAGTCCAACCGTATAGCTGCGATTGTGACCGAGATGCAGAGGATCGGCATAAGGGCTGAGGAACTGCCTGACGGGTTGAAGATTTATCCGATCGAGCAGGAAGCCTATGATCGTCTGGCCAGCGGAGGCTCAGAAAAAATCACGATAGAAACGTACAATGATCATCGTATCGCGATGTCATTTGCCATACTCGGAACGGTTCTTCCGGGGCTTGATATCGACAACCCGGGATGCTGTGCCAAGACCTTTCCCGATTTCTTTGACAAACTAAACCTATTTTTTTAATAGGTTTTACAAAAAAACGGTTGCAAATCAAATGCATATGTGATATTATATGTAAATGTTTTTGTAGATTTGAATCAATATGAGGAGGATTTTTATCATGAAACGTATACTTACTATCCAGGACATCTCATGCTTGGGCAAATGTTCACTGACCATCGCATTGCCGGTCATCTCTGCACTTGGAGTAGAGACCGTGATCCTTCCGACGGCAGTTCTGTCAACACATACCATGTTCAAGAACTTCACTGTTAAGGATCTTTCGGATCAGATCGAGCCGATAACCGAGCACTGGCTCAGTGAAGATGTACACTTTGATGCTATCTACACCGGTTATCTCGGTACAGTAGAGCAGATCGATCAGATGAAGGAGTTGTTTAAGAAGTTTAAAAAGGACGATACGCTCATCTTTATCGATCCTGTTATGGCTGACAACGGAAAGCTCTATCCGGCATTTGATATGGATTATGTCAGGAAAAATAAGGAACTGTGCGGTGAGGCTGACATCATCGTTCCCAACATAACCGAGGCTGCCTTTATGACAGGCATGGAGTATAAAGAGGAGTACGATGAGAGCTATATAAAGGATATGCTTGCAGCACTCAGTGATTTCGGAGCAAAGATATCCGTGCTTACAGGTGTTTCCCTTTCAGAGGGTAAGACAGGCGTTTATGGATATGACAGTGAGAAGGATGATTATTTCATCTATCAGAATGATCGTATAGATGCAACCTATCACGGCACGGGAGATCTTTTCTCCAGTACATGCATAGGTGAGATCTGCAGAGGGAAGAGTTGGCAGGATGCCATGAAGATAGCTGCGGACTACACTGCAAAGACCATCAGTGTGACGCTCGAGAATCCCGAGAAGCCGTGGTATGGTGTTGATTTTGAGGCGACCATCCCGGATCTTCTGAAGATGGCATGATGATATATTATCGTTATGTATGAGTTGTAGTATATAGTGTGAGGGATGCACTGAATTGTCCTTTGTATCAATATAAGTAGTATAATGGAGGGTGGCAGATGAGCGATCAGGCAATGATAGTGGATTCATACGGCAGAGAAAGAGTCCGGAGGATACTTGTAACAAATGATGATGGTATCGATTCGGATGGTCTGATACGACTTGCAAAAGCGGCAGTAAAATACGGAGAAGTCTGGGTGGTTGCTCCGGAGTCACAACGGTCAGCCATGTCACATGCCATGACACTGAGAAAATCGATAGACATCACTCCTTATCCTGCATTTCCGGTCGAAGGAGTTCAGGCATATGCATGTTCGGGGACTCCTGCCGACTGTGTCCGTGTAGGAGGACTTCACGTGATGAAGCTTAAGCCTGATGTGTTGCTTTCGGGTATCAATTACGGATATAACGCAGCTACGGATCTGCAGTATTCCGGTACTGCGGGAGCTGCTTTTGAGGGAGCATTCCAGGGTTATCATGCGATAGCGTTTTCCGAGTCGGCAGATCCTTGTCACGAAACTGCGGATGCTTATCTGGATCAGATGTTAGCAGAGTCTTTAGATGTCAGGCTTTCCTACGGTCAGATAGTAAATATCAATTTTCCACATGGCAAGCTTGCGGACTGCAAGGGTATCCTCAGGGACAGAACCGTGTCACACGGGATGTTTTATAAGGATGATTATAAAGAAAACGGTGAGCAGGCAGACGATAAGTCAAGTGTTGTGGTAGAAGGAACATGGACGGCCGAAGGAGAGGAAGGAACTGATCTCAAGGCAATTATCGATGGCTATGTTTCAGTCGGCATTGTTAATAATATTGGTTGATTTTATAAAAGCGATATAGACAGCATGATCGCAGGAGACAACTGTTCGGCATATTACGACACTTTGATTGGAGGGTGACTTGAAGGACAGAACTTTAACAGATAAATATAGTGTTTTAAAGCATGCACTCAAATCGGAGAGAAAAGTCGCGATCGCTTTTTCAGGCGGTGTCGACTCTTCTTTTCTTTTATATGCGGCTCATGATGCACTTGGTGATGATGCAGTCGCGATCACGGCCGTCTCACCATTTTTCCCGAAAAGAGAAATAGAAGAGGCTGCTGATTTCTGCAAGGAATACGGGATAAGACAGATCACGTTTGAACATGATATAACGAGTATAGAAGGACTTGCTGATAATCCGCCTAAAAGATGTTATTTTTGTAAAAAAGCCATCATGGGAAAGATGAAGTCAATATGTGAGGAAGAAGGATTGTTTTCTCTCTGTGACGGTACAAACAAGGATGACGAGGGAGGCTACAGACCCGGTATAGACGCTCTTTCCGAACTTGGCATAAAGAGTCCTTTGAGGGAGTTCGGCTTTACAAAGTCAGAGATCAGGGAGCTGTCAAAGGTTTTAGGACTCCCCGGGTGGGATAAGCCTGCTTATGCATGTCTTGCGACCAGAATCCCGTACGGAGAGAGGTTGGATGAGACAAAGCTGAGACTGGTCGAAAAAGCTGAGGATTATCTGATGGGTCTTGGCTTCAAGGAGCTGCGGGTACGTGTTCATGAGACTGTTATCGCCAGGATAGAGGTCAATCCCAATGATTTTAAAAAGATCATGCGTCCTGATATCAGACTTGAGATCAATCAGACCTTCAAACAGCTTGGTTTTGCATTTATAACGCTTGATATGCAGGGCTACAGATCGGGAAGTATGGATGAAGGCATTATGTGAAATAAATGTGTATTTTATTGACTTATCAGGGAAAGTGTGTTAGAATCCTTTGAAAAAAGGAGGGTGGCGTATGGTAGAACATACAGTGCATATTGACGGTATGATGTGCGGCATGTGTGAAGCGCATATGAATGATACCATAAGACGTGTCATACCGGACGCAAAGAAGGTCAAGTCCTCACACAAAAAGGGTATCACGACATTTGTGTCGGAGAGTGCCGCAAGTGAGGAGTTCATCAAAAATGCCGTGGCTGACACGGGTTATACCTTTGTTTCCATGGAAACTAAAGAAAAATAATCTTGCAGAGGCGTATGCTTCGGAATGGAGGATGAAATGTATTCAATGTACGCAGGTATAAGCGCTCTTTCTTCGATGATGAGTCTGGCAGTCGCTGTTCTGATGATCATCGGTTTGTGGAAGGTGTTTGTAAAGGCAGGAAAGCCGGGTTGGCATGCTATCATACCATTTTTGAATATTTATGATATTTTTGATATCGCATGGACCAAGAAGATGGGTATAGCTACTATCATACTTACGGCCAGCGGAGCATTTGTCATGATCATCGGTGGCATATTTGCCGGAACTGCCGCTGTCGGTTTTGGTGCCGGTTATTATTACGGATTTGGATGGAACGATCTTTATGATCCGGGTAAGCTGGGTGTTATGGGTGGTATAGGAGTTATGGTCATGGCTGTAGGAGGTATCCTGGCGTTGATCGGTGCCATCTTTACTCTTATTGCCTATGTGAAGCTTGGAAGAGCTTTTGGCAAATCAGGTGGATTTTTGGTAGGTTTGTTCTTCCTTCCGGTAATATTTATATGTATCCTCGGTTTCGGTCAGGCTCAGTATATAGGCACTGAGTACAGAGCGGCTACGGGACCGTATAATCCTTATGGCAATCAGGGTGGATATCAGAACCAGGGTGGCTATCAGAATCCGGGAGGATACCAGAATCAGGGTTATCAAAACCAGGGATTCCAAAATCAAGGATATCAAAATCAGGGATATCAGAATCAAGGTTATCAAAATACCAATTATCAGAATGATACCGGATTTCAGGATGTTGATCCGGCTACCTCGGGAGATGCCGGCACTGCCGGCGTTAAGTACTGCGCAAATTGCGGACAGCGTTTATCAGAGGTCAACAAGTTTTGCCCGAGCTGTGGAACACCTGTTGACAGATGATGTGGAAAAGACCGGATATTTGATGCCGGCAACACTGGGCGTGTTATAGAAGATGTTTTAGATGAGTGTGTTTTGTGCATTCTGGATTGGGAGTATAGATAGGAATAAAAATGAAACAGTTTGATGTAACAGGAATGAGTTGCGCCGCATGTCAGGCGCGTGTAGAAAAGGCCGTCAGCCGGGTTCCCGGTGTGACGGCTGTTTCTGTAAGTCTGTTAACCAACTCTATGGGAGTTGAGGGAGATG
>JAFSTZ010000040.1 GCA_017445525.1 Eubacterium sp. | reverse complement strand
CGTGCTGTCGCTGATCGACGGCCATCAAACCTACAACGGAGCGGGAGTTGACTACATAGTCGCCTGTGTAGCAGGCAACGAAAAGCCCTTGGGATTTCTCATAAAGATAATTTTTACGGTGCTTTCCATCGTAGCCGGATATAAAGGCGGCGAGATCGTCCCGTCGTTCTTTATCGGCGCATCCTTCGGCTGCCTCTATGGCAACATCCTCGGCTGCGAGCCGGCTCTCTGCGCAGCCATAGGTATGGGTGCGGTGTTCTGCGGAGTTACCAACTGTCCCGTTACATCGCTGATCATCTCCATCGAGCTTTTCGGATATGAGGGAGCCATATACTTTCTGCTGGCCTGCGCCGTTTCATATATGTTTTCAGGGTATTATGGGCTGTATACCAGCCAGAAGATCGTTTATTCCAAGTTTATGTCAAGCTACATAGATAAAAAGGCGCAGTAGATACGACTCATATCCACTGCGCTCTTCGATCATTTCGATCAGCATTTCCTTACCAACAATTCCTGAACATCCAGGCAGGAGCACTCCACTCACTGTTCCGTGAGTGACATATACTCATCATATGTGTTCAGATTGACGATAACTCTCTCTTGAAAACCTCCCTCATCAAGAAGAACCGTCTGCAGGGATATATTATCAAACAGATCTCTCACTTTTCCTTTTCCCTGCTCCACCATCGACTCGATGACAGATAACACACGTTTATTATAAATCGCGCACAAAGGCTCGGCAGACCGTCCGGAAACTCGACACACAGGCTCATCACTCCCCGGTTTTACCGGATTTATGCCGTCTTCTGTCGTCGATACATTGTCATTCTCGTGACATACCACAGCTATGCAGTCGGATCCGGGATCCTTTTTCTTCCACAGAAACTCCACCAGTTCTTTTGATATAAATGGCATGTCCACCGCACATATAAATATATCATCACAGGCAGCATGCCGGATCAGTTGACGTATCCCCTCCAAGGGTCCGAAGCCATCTCTCTCATCCGTAACCGTAGCATATCCAAGGGCACTAAACTTCTCGGGATCACGACAAGAGATCAAAAGTTCTCCAAAGCATGAGAGCTCTTCACATATATGCTCAATAAATGTCTTCTCTCCGATCTTTAGAAATACCTTGTCCCGGCCCATCCTCGAGCTTTTGCCTCCGGCCAGAACTCCGACGGAAAGATCATCCATATTCTCATCCATTTCATGCCTCATTTCGGTATAGCCCTGTACCGATAATCCCCGTGGATACCGCCTGATTTTGATAACAGCCTTATGTCCGTGATCTCTATATCTCTTTGCACAGCCTTACACATATCATAAACGGTCATGGCAGCTATGGAAACAGCCGTGATCGCCTCCATCTCAACGCCGGTCCTTCCCGTGCATGTGATCTTTGCCTCGATATCAATCGCATGATCAGCCTCATCGAGACGAAGCTTTACATCGACTCCGTCTATGATGATCGGATGACACATGGGTATCAGATCCGGAGTTCTCTTGGCTCCCATGATACCGGCCACCTGCGCAACAGTGAGAACATCTCCCTTTTTTATACTTCCTTTTTTTATCAGTGCAAAGGTTTCCGGGTTTACGAGGACTCTCGCACCCGCCGTCGCCGTTCGCCTGGTGACACTCTTGTCCGCTACCGTGACCATGCGGGCATTCCCCTCATCATCAAAGTGAGTCAGTCCTTCCGATCCGAATACAGCTTCACCCTGTTCATCCGATGATCCACCTGAAACCACACCGGTATCACGTATAGAATCATCTCCCAGGATCCACCTGGCAAGTCCGTCTGCATCATCACGGTCAAATACAGGTACTTTCACCTTTTCTGAAAAATAATCCGTCCGAT
>JAFSTZ010000317.1 GCA_017445525.1 Eubacterium sp. | reverse complement strand
CTGCGCACCCAGGTACGTATCACCTTTGAGGAGGCGTGCTTTGGAACAGAGAAAGAGGTCGAGATCCCATCCAAGATAGAGTGTAAAAAGTGCGGAGGTAACGGATGCAAACCGGGGACTCAGCCGGTTACCTGTGGTCAGTGTGGCGGATCTGGTCAGGTTGTCCATACGCAGCAGTCACTTTTCGGCATGGTACAGAACGTATCACCGTGTAGAGCCTGCTCAGGAACAGGAAAGATCATCCGTGATAAATGTCCGACCTGTAAGGGTTCAGGATATGTTACCAAGACAGAGAAGCTTTCTGTCACCATCCCTGCCGGCATTGACCACGGTCAGAGCGTCAGACTTCGCGGCAAGGGTGAACCCGGCAAAAACGGTGGAGCCAGAGGTGATCTCCTCGTTGAGGTTTATGTTGACAGACACCCCGAGTTTGAGCGTCACGATATAGATATCTATTCACTGTATCATATCAGCTTCCCGAGGGCAGCGCTCGGAGGCGAGGTCATCATACCGACCATCGATGGCGAGGTTGCGTACACTGTCAAGCCTGGTACTCAGTCCGGCACGAGGATTCGACTTCGCGGCAAGGGTGTTCCGACGCTTCGCAATAAAAATGTCCGCGGAAACCACTACGTCGATGTCATCGTAGACGTGCCGACGAGCTTGAATAAAGAACAAAAAGCCCTTCTCGAGGAGTTCGAGGAAACCTTGAACGGAGGTAAAAAGAAGGGAAAGAAGAAATGATCATGCAAAGCGGTCTGCTTAAGGGCAGACCGCCATTTTTTTGAACGGAGCTGCGCAGTGAATTAAGCCGCTTTGCAGCACACGGTCTCCGCATGAGTAGGGGGTATATATCACCTATTCGATTGACATAAAAAATTCTTGCATATTTCCTGATGATGTATTATAATAATTAAGTTGACACCATATATGGAGAGCGGTTATGTATTCGATATCGGACTACCTGATCCGCTTATTCGATTCTATTTGAGTGGACGACTAATACTTATGGGAGGAGGATACGACATGGATGCTCAGACAGATATGGATCTATACTCTAAAGAGCTGATGTCTTATAATCCACATGGAAGTAACCATGATATGTTTTACTATAAGCTCCCGTATGTGAGGAATTATGAGCTTACCAACTCTATCCCGATCGCCCCTCAAAGTGGCAATATTATCAAGTTTTATCAGTATCAACTGAGCAAGCCGGTCATCATTTTTACTGATGCGGTAGATGCTACTGCGGAGGAGATCGATGTTGTCGGGGCAGAGTATATGGCGGAGGACGATGATGACATATCAGTTGATGGAGAGTTCGATGCCGGAACACAAGCAGATATGGATGGCAACAGAGAGCTTTCGGAGGATGAGATAGCGGCCTTATTTGCAGCGTCAGAGGCGGGGAATGATGTAACTGCATCTGACGAAGAAGTATATGACAAGGTACCAAACTCTGGTGGCGCAGATACTTGGGAGGCACCGGAGCTATAGCAGAGATGATTTTGAACTATGGTTATGATGCAGAGAATTACGATGTTTTTGAGCTATGATCCTTGGATAGATATGATCTGCACATCAGTGTCCCTGATATACTGTGTAGACTGTGGTAGTGAAATGTGTGAGACGGAAACGGAAAGCATATGAAAAGATACTTGTTGATCGCGGCGGTTTTGTTCGCCGCTGTTTTTACTATATGGCTTATGGTCGATCACTGGCAGACGTCACAGCTTGAAGCAGTGGAGACTGAGGAAGCAGAGGAAGACCGCTTTGTCATGGGGCTTTCCGCCTCAGGCGAAGCAGCGACAGGTGATTTTTCTTCAGCAGATGCAGTTGAAACTCATTCATCTGGTATCGATGAAGCTGTGCAGGAAAAGGAGGCGGAAGCTCTTGTAGCATCGGGCGAGGTGCTTACTTTCTCCGACCTGGAGAAAAGAGCAAAGGAATACGCCGAGAATATCGTCAAGGGTTTTACGTCCAAGGTCATGGAAGACGCTACGGATGAGCTTACGGCTCAGACTGATGAGCAGACCATAGAGCTTTCTTATGAGAGCGTGACGTCTGATCTGGGTACTTATCTTGGTATTGAGTCAGTGTCTTCAGTTGCAAAAAACGGTTATGATGAGGTGACCGTAACTCTCAGATATGAGGGGAATGAAGGTGCAACCATCAGATTTATATTTGATGCAAAGAGCAAGCTTGCCGGTATCTGGTTTGATAATACCAGACTTGCCACCGCTCCCGATAAGGGTAGCAGATACGAGGAAACAGATATAAAGATAGGCCGGCCTCCATACGTACTTGATGGTCTGCTGACACTACCGGTTAGTGATGATCCGGATAAAAAAGACAAGCCGCCTCTGGTGATCCTGATATCGGATCTCGATGATGCGGATATGGATGGTACGATAGGCGGCGCCTCTAACAAGCCGCTCATGGATATGGCACACGGGTTGGCACTTCATGGTATAGCCAGTATCAGATACAATCGAAGACACTATCAGTATCCTGAAACTGCATACTCGGAGACAGGCATCAGGGAGACTCTCCTGAAGGACGCATGGGCAACCATCGACTCGGCAAATTATATGGGAAAGATAGATACTGATGCGGTATTTGTGCTGGCGTGGGGCAGGTCTGCAGAGTATCTGAGTTCCATCATGGACAAGAGGATACAGCGTTTGTGCGGGGCTATTGTCATCGGTGCAAAACCGATGAAGCATGAGGAGATGCCGTACTCGGATGAGACGCTTAAGACGTCATCGGATGCGAAGTATTTTATGGATAAGGAGTCGACTTTTCCGCTGATGTTTTTGCAGGGCGACAGAGAGTTTGAGACGCCCGTGAATTATTTTGATAAATGGCAAAGCATGTTTACCGGTCGTGCGCATACGGCTTATCATCTGTATAAAACACTCGGGCATTACATGTTCCCGGGAGGCGTGGAGCCGGGCCTGGCTGACTACGACGTCAAGTCAAACGTCAACTCCGGGGTTATAGCGGACATAGCAGACTGGTGCGCAGACGTCGCTATGCGTGACTGATGTACATGTGAGCATGCCGGTGAAAGCTTGCTTTCAATCCGGCATGTGCACATGTACATCTGGCCGTAGGCTGCAACTCACGTTCCGCGGGAATCAGTCCCGAAGGGACGGTAGAGTGTGCACTTGTGCACACGGGATTCCCGCTGGTGCGTGAGTAGCAGTCACGCATAGACTAACTTGCCGGAAAGGAGCCCAAATGTCAATCAGAGAGATCGCCCGTGAAGCGGGCACGTCCATATCGACAGTATCCAGGGTGCTGAACGACCCCGGTTACAAGTGCCGCTCCGAGGAGCTGCGCGATCGCATCCGCGAAGTTGCGATGGAGCACAACTACACTCCGAATCCCGCTGCGAGATTTCTGAAGGCGAAAACTCCCGAGAAGCTTTATTATATAAATGTTTTGATGGCTCGTACGGATCAGACCCAGACGGATCCATTTTTCTCGGAACTGCTGCGTGTTATCGAGACACAGATCAGAAAGAATACATGCATACTTTCACACGTTTGGTATATGCCCATCTGCTCCAATGAAAACAAATGTGCCCGCCTCGATATGGATCGCGAGATAGATGCTGCCACGGGGCTGAATATAAATTCGCCGGACGAGGAGTTTGACGGACTGGTTATCGTGGGCAAGTGCTGTGATAAAGCTTTGAATGCATGGAAAAAACGTTGCAAGCATATAGTGAGTATCAACAGGAATTCCACTACCAAACTGGTTGATGAGGTGACCTGCGACGGTATGAAGATCGCCATGACTGCAGTGGAGCATCTCGCTTCTTTAGGGCACACACAGATCGGATATATAGGTAGCTGTCATCACGAAGCGAGGTACAGGGGATTTCAGGCTGCGCTTCATCAGGCGGGACTTGAGCTTATCCCTGATTATATAGTTGAGACAGATCAGACGGAGCGCATGGGATACGAGGCGATGGAGGAGCTGACACTGTCGGATGACAGACCGACGGGGATATACTGCGCCAATGACATCACAGCCATCGGCGCGCTGAAATATATCCAGAAAAACAGCAGAAAGCACTATCATCCGTCGATCATTTCAGCAGACGATATAGACGATGCGGGATATACCAAGCCGATGCTTACTACCGTCAGACTCCCCAGGGATGAGATGGCTTACTTTGCTATCATGATCCTGATGGACAGATTGAACAAAAATCATACCAGTATCTGCAGGATGGAGTTTGAGGGGACTTTGATGGTCAGAGAGAGTTGCAGGCCGCCGGGGGATGACGACTGGTCAGGCTATAGTGGCTGAATTGCATGAGGATTTGTTTAGCATTAAACAGTGAAGTATGATAACAAATATTTGACAAGAAACTCATTTATAATGACAAAACCAGTGACGACAACGCTGTATCCGGGATGCACAGATAGGGAATGTGGCAGTTAATTCCAGCTCAGAGCAAAGTGAGAGCTGCACTGTGACAACCGGTAACTTGGTTTTATATGAAAGGTTTATGTGATGAACAGATTTATGAGATTTGGTGGCATGCTTATTATAGCCATCATTTTTATAGTATATCTTTCCATAGATGCAGGAGTTGCATCAGCTGATGAGTCTGCAGATATGGTGCGCTATGGTTCTTCGACTGAGTCAAAAGCCGTGTCAGAGCATGTGACAGATCAGGCTGATCTTGTTCGTTATGACGGAGAAACGGCTGCATCCGAAGCGACGCCTGCACCGCAGCTTCCGGCAGGGACAGGCAAGCTGCGTCTCATGTATACTACCGATACTCATGGACAGATCACGGGTATGGATTATCAGCGTCAGGCTAAGGTGTCGCGTGGGCTCGATCGTATCGTCACCATGATGGATAAGGCCAGGTCGGAGATGAATTACAGAAATTATATGACATTCGACGTGGGCGATAATATCATGGATTACACCACGGATTATATTTACAATAAGGATCCGTATGCAATCCAGCCGGTTTTTAAAGCGCTTGCGGCTGTAGGGTATGATGCAATTACTTTGGGTAATCATGAGTTTGATTATGGCCTTGATTATCTGACAGAGCAGTTGAATGGTTCAGGCCTTATGGAAAAGGTTGTTCTTTCAAATGCCACCTCCAAGTATACCGGTGAGTGTGTTTACGGTGTTGAGAACAGAATAATAGAAAAAGAGATCATAGATAACAGCGGATATACGCGTACAGTAAAGGTTGGTCTGTTTGGTGCTACTCCGCCGACTCTGTCATCTCGTACCGAGAAGTCAACCAGTTCGTTACAGACCAGGAGCTTTTATGATACTGCCGTAGATGAAGTGGCAAAGCTGAAAGCGCAGGGAGCGGATATCGTCATCGCTTTGGCACATACCGGTGTCGGTAGTGAGAATCCGTCTGCATCTTCCGCTAATGCCGGTTATTCTATGACAAAGGTTGATGGTCTGGATGTTATTTTAGGTGGACATCAGCATATTTATTTTCCTGATGATGCGTATTCGTATCTGCCGGGTTATGATCCTGTTACAAAACTGGTCAACGGAACCCGTTTTCTCGTAATGCGTGACAGTGCAAGAGCGCTTGGGATAGTTGACCTGAATCTGCGTTTTGATGCAAACGGACACGTGACTATCGACAGTTCCGGTTACGATATAAGGAAAGTGACTTCCGATGTGAATCCCGATCCCAATATCAGTGAATTTATGGATGAGTGGGGTAAAAAGATATCAGAGACTTCTTCTGTTAAGATTGCAGATATAAAGGATAATCACTGGACTTCATATCTTGCTACTCTTGAACCGAATCATATTCTTCAGACTGTGCAGAATGCGCAGCGAACCTATGTATATCAGTATATAATGAAAAATGCCCCTCAGTATGCGGATTGGCCTATCATATGTGCGACCAGATACGGTATGTATGGAAACGAGAGCGGACTGGAGTACGGTGATGTTACCGGACTTATCACAGTCGGCCGTATACAGGACTTTGCCAGATATCACAAGTGTGTTTATGCTTATGAGATTACCGGTGCACAGTTAAAGGAATGGATGGAGTGGACGGCTTCGTTGTATCAGCAGACAAATACATCCCAAAATAGCCAGTGGGATGATTCTACTATTTCAAGATATGTTAGAAGTGGAGGACAATCTCTTATCGCAAATGAGAATGTCCGTGAGTGGGGAAACTTCTTCTGGTTTGGAGGAGTTGAGTATACTATTGATCCTTCAAGGCCGCCAAGATATTCCAAAGTCGGGAAGCTTATATCGGGTTCTGAACGTATCACCTCTCTGACGTATAATGGTCAGCCCATACAGCCGGATCAGAAGTTTGTGATAGCATGCGACCAGCTTCATTCATCACTTCATGTGGATGCTACAAAAGGTATTTATTCAAATAATATTGCAGGCGAAAAAAGGCAACTTCAGGATATTGTAGCCGACTATCTGAGGAATCTTTCAGCTCTGCCGACGATCGATCTCGGAGAGTGTAACAACTGGGCATTGAAGCTTCCGGATAATTACAGATTTTTGATGATGACGGGTGCAAACGGACACAGTACTGTGGCTTCATCAAAGTGGTTTAACTCCACATATGATACGGCAAACGGATATGCCTACTATGAATGTGTGAATCCGCCAAAGGATGGTACCGACACGCAGGTTCCATGCGTAAGCTTGCTGGCATCCTCATACGAGACATCGGATGCGCCTGTGAGGATAAAGGTCGAAGCGGATGATATCTCCGGTATTGCTGAGATCAAGTGGACATCGGGAACGAGAAGTGCCGACGATGCAAACTGGTACAATGAATACGCGTATCAATATGTAACCGATGGTGTGGTAACCGTGGACAAGAGTGGCATCTATACTTTTTATGTAAAAGATGGCGTCGGAAATGTGGCTACTCAGTCCATAGCCATAACAAATATTGATCCGGACGCACTTCATATTCCAACTGTAGATAAAGTGGATAACAATGATGATTATATCTCCGGAACGGCTCAGCCCGGTACTACTGTAAATGCAGATATAGGCGGGACCATTTATAGTGAAAAAACAGATGGTGATGGGAATTATATCATAGATATCCCAATCCAGAGAGCGAGAACTG
>JAFSTZ010000316.1 GCA_017445525.1 Eubacterium sp. | reverse complement strand
TTTATGGTGGAGTCAGAGGTTCTGAAGTTTGGAGATTTCACACTGAAAAGCGGCAGAAAATCGCCTTTTTTTATGAATGCCGGTGCTTATGTCACAGGCGGCCAGCTCAGACGTCTCGGCGAATACTATGCAAGAGCCATACATGAGCACTACGGAGATGATTTCGACGTACTTTTCGGACCGGCATACAAGGGCATCCCACTGGGTGTAGCTACAACCATAGCTTATGATGCTCTCTACGGAAAACAGATCAGATACTGCTCAAACAGAAAAGAGATAAAGGATCACGGTGATACGGGCATACTTCTCGGAAGTGATCTGAAAGACGGCGACCGTGTAGTGATCATCGAGGACGTGACAACCTCCGGCAAGTCCATCGAGGAAACCTATCCCATCCTGAAAGCTCAGGCAGACGTAACCATAGTAGGTCTCATCGTATCACTGAACCGTATGGAAAAAGGCAAAACAGGTGAAGGCACGGCGCTTGACGAGATCAGCCGCACCTACGGTTTCCCCACCGCAGCCATCGTATCGATGCAGGATGTAACTGAGCGCCTTTATAATAAAGAATGTCTCGGCAAGATAGTCATAGATGATGAACTCAAGGGTAGAATAGACGATTATTATAAAGAATACGGAGCATGAGTCTTTTTTCTGTCTATACACCTTTTTATCGCATCGCCTATCCACATGACGATCAGGGCCGTAATCAAAGAGATAACTGCGCCTATAACAAACTTCGTCACTCCTCCCATGGACTTCGGCAAAAGTTTGCTCTCTGCGATCCTGACACCGACAACCTGTGCCAGATACAGCGGGAGCGAGAACTTCCCGAGAAACATAACAACCTTATTGTTGAGAGCATTGCTAAAGCACGTCCCTCCCAGGAAGCATACAGCTACCAGAAGCATGAACAAAGGCACTCCGAGAAACTGATATTCCTGACTCAGATGGCCTCTTAATTTACGACATGAAAACAGTATAAATACCAGGATCCCGCCAACATAGATGATAGTGTTCAGGACTTTTATCCTTTCAACATTTATCTTTTCCTTCAGAATCTGAACAACCTCATAAGTAAATGCACCCAGACAAAGTTCAGCCGTTCCTCTCAACATCGCCTTAAAGAAGTACACACTCCAGGTCTTTACATCGCCTAAAACGTGATATTTATGATACAGATATCCCAACATAAATATCCCGACCGCCGGCGCTATCACTCTCGTGAACACATGAAAGTGCTTTCTGATGATCGGATACAGTACCAGCATCCCGAGCACCATGACTGACAGATACCACTCAACAAACTGCGGATTCTCCATCTTCAATCCCGACATATGTATCAGAAAGACGCTCGGTATACTCTCTACAGCCGAAGAAACTGCATTGGTCACACCCTTCCAATCGAGGACGGTAACCGTGATCCACGCCAGTATAAATGCGATGATGTGATACGGCAAAAACGCCATCACCTTGCGATACATAAATGAAGAAACAGACTTACCCAGTGTCTTATCATCCGGTACAGGATTGATACGATACTCCTTATCGGCAATGTAAGCCATCAAAAAGCCTGAGCATATGAAGAAAAACTCGACTCCGATCACAGCTTCATTAAAAAATCCCCACTTACTCCCGGGAAAAGTCACACGTCCCAATACATGTTTATTTATATGAAAAAAAAGTATCGAAAGACATGCGATAAAACGTAGCAGTTCTATCTCACCGCTCTTACCGGATCTTTTCTTCTCAACAACTGATGTAGCTTCCATCTATACTCATCTCTCCTAAGCCTAATGATAAAGCACTTTACCACAACCTCATCCATATATCAGATGCCGCAAAACAACTATCTCAAGGGCATCAAAAAAGCGCGAGACGGGATTCGAACCCGCGGCCCTCACCTTGGCAAGGTGATGCTCTACCAACTGAGCCACTCGCGCATGTGTTACAAACACAAGTGCTATTATACTCATATATCCAACATTTGTCAAGCAAATTTTTAAATATAAATAAAAAATGTTACTATTCACGTGTTAAAGGATGATCGGCCGCCTATCCGGAGATAACCTCCCTATATATATCCCTCTTGGACACTCCCCTGTCCTTCGCCACCTGCTTCATGGC
>JAFSTZ010000315.1 GCA_017445525.1 Eubacterium sp. | reverse complement strand
GTCTTGCCTGCGGATGTTATGTGGAGCTTCGCGCGGCGCTGAAGTCAGGGACCTGCCCCCAAAAAAAGTGGTAGCGTTTTGCTACCACTTCTTTTGTAGGGAAACAAATATGATAATTATCACGTCATCGGTGTATAGTTAAGTGTTATCTTGATATCCTGGTTATAGTTACCGAATGTCTTGCCGAATATGGTAAGTCCGCCCACATGATCAGAGTCTTTTTCAACAGCCATCCGGAAACGCAGTTTGGATGTATAGTCGAGCTCCATACTTTCTATATTGGTATCGGATATTTTCAGTCCGTCTAAAAATGTTCCCTGAGAGTTTACGACAAGCATTTTTAACAGACCGTACTGATTCCAGTTTGGAAACCACCACTCAGGAGTGAATATTCCGCGTGTATCACCGAAGTCACCCGGAGATGTCCACATGCCGAGGAAAGTATCATTCAGATAGAAGGAAATATCGGACGGCCAGACTTTATTTATACCCGGTGCCTCGGAACTGAGCTCGGCCGAGATCAAAACCTGTGTGATCTTTTGACCTGATGGTATGAGATTGGGGATCTCGTACTCAACAAAGCCCTGAGTGAACCAAAGTATGTCGGCTGTATATCGATCGGGATGCGAGAAAAATCTGTTGTCATCCACTTCGCCGATAAGCGTTGTGGAGTTTGCCAGACCGCATGTCGGTAAAACTTCATAGTCTGTATAGTGACCGATCTTTAACTCGGTATTGTATACGTCGTGGGATGATTCTTTGGGATCCATCTCTATAAGTATCTTGTCGTGAACAAGCGAGCATATCTTCTGATTGCCGTGGCCGGCGGACTCGTTTGAAGTCTGTATGAGACCGCAGCCTTCAAGCTTTTTGATATGACCGGTAAGAGCTCCATTGGTTATCTCAAGCTCGGTTGCAAGTTCATTCATATTCATCTTTTTGTTTTTGAGCAAGAGCTTCAGTATCTCTACGCGGATATCTGAACCCATAGCCTTGAACAGATCAAGACCGTCGTTTAATGATGTAATATGTAGCATTTTTATACCTCCTCGTACTATTACCTACATTATAATATAAAAAATATACAAAATCAAGAAGAAATATAAAATAATTAAGAAAAATTGACAAAATAATAAAAAGATTAAAATATTTTAGAAAAACCTAAAAAAAACTATTGACATTCATATGTCAAGATGTTACAATTGTATCACAGTGATTGATGACGATGCATTCTGCAGATGTATCGGAACGTGAGAAAGAGAAAACGAAAACTATTTTAAGTCAAATTAAAAAGGAGGTATGATTCATGAGAATCAAAAAACTGTTTGCAGTTGCACTTGCGGCTGTGATGACCGTATCAGTGATCAGTGGATGCGGAGTTACTACTGAGGATACAGGTTCAACAGATAAGACCGAGGAAGCTGCTGATGCAGGCGCTACCGAGGAGCAGGAGACAACAACTACAGAGATCGAGGGTACAGGCGACAAGGAGATCCACGTACTTCTCTACATGCAGGAGCATGAGAAAAAGATCTACGAGCAGGTTGTAAAAGACTTTACTGAGAAGCACAAGGATCAGATCAAGTCAGTTAACTTTGAGATCACTACTCAGGATGAGTATCAGACCAAGATGACAGCAGCTATCACGGCAGATGACCTTCCGGACATCTTCTACGTAGGACCTGAGGCTGTAAAGAGTTATGTAGACAACGGATACTGCCAGCCGCTTGACAATCTGGTAGACACCGCAGCAGTTGATAACCTGTGGCCGGCTATCCAGACAGCATACAGATATGATGGCAACACTACAGGACAGGGTTCACTGTATTGCCTGCCGAAGGATCTTTCTTGCTTCGCATTTGCTTATAACAAGAAGCTTTTCGATGAGGCAGGACTTGACTATCCGGATCCGGAGAAGCCGTACACCTATGATGAGTTTTTGAAGGTTTGCAAGAAGCTTACTATCGACAAGGATGGCGACGGTGAGATAGATCAGTGGGGCGTTGCAAACGCTGATGCATTCGGTATGACTCCGTACATCTACTCAAACGGCGCTCGTTTCCTCAACGAGGATCAGACCAAGGTCACCATCCAGGATGATCCGAAGTTCAAGGAAGCATTCCAGTATTACTGTGACCTTACCAGCAAAGAGGGTGTTACTCCTTCAGTTGAGCAGGATACAGCTCTTGGCGGATATCAGAGATGGCTTGACGGACAGGTTGGTTTCTATGCATGCGGAACATGGGATGTGGCAGCATTTATGGATAAAAACACTTTCCCGTATGAGTGGGATCTTTGCGGATGGCCGGTAGGACCTTCCGGAGACGGCAAGTCTACAACATGGCTTGGAACCGTAGGATACGCAGTTTCTTCTCAGACAGAGTTCCCTGAGCTTTGTGCAGAGCTTATCCAGACTATGTCTACCGACCTTGAGGTACAGAGACAGGTATCAGGTGAGACCACAGGACAGTCACTGCAGCTTCCGAACATCATGGACTATGCAAAGGGCACATTCAAGGACAAGGTAAAGGACGGCACAGTTCCTTACGCAAGCAACATCGATGTTATCTACAACTACCTTGAGTCAAACGGTAACTACAGCGGTATATTCTCAGAGACTACATATACATACAACTCAGAGTGGTGGGATACATTCCTCGAGGGTATCGTAAACTGCAAGACCGGAGATGTGAAGGTTGATGATTATATCGCAGAGGTGGCTCCGAAGATGCAGGAAGCACTTGATAATGCGATAGAACTTGAGTCGACATCAAAGAGCAATTAATTAGAAGGATGTGAGCTTATGGAAGAGACAGCGATCAAACCAAAGAAAAAGCGCTCTCGCATGGCTATACGCGAAGAGCGTTGGGCGTGGCTCTTTATCGCAGCTCCTTTCGTGGGATTTCTGGCATTCATGGCGTATCCCATAGTCTTTTCAGTACTTGCCAGCTTCAGTAAGTGGACCGGTATCAACTCGCTCTGGGACAACATGAGTGGAGTGTCAAACTACATAGATATATTTACCGATCCCAAGTTCTGGAAAGCTATGGGAACGACCGTTATCTATATGATCGGTATTCCGATCGGTATGATCCTCGGTCTGGTCATCGCCATGGGTATGAACCGCAAGATCAAGTGCAAGAGACTTTTGACAACTATGTACTACGTGCCTGTTATCTCTTCACTTGTTGCAGTATCCATCCTGTGGGCATGGGTGTTCAACTACGACTATGGCCTTTTGAATACGATCATAAAGGCACTTACCGGACAACACGGCCCCAACTGGTTGGGGGATGAGTTCTGGGTCAAGGTCGCGATGATCATATTTATGACGTGGAAAGGCCTGGGGACATCCATCATACTATACCTGGCAGGACTACAGAATATCCCCAGGGATTACTACGAGGCGGCCAAGCTCGACGGAGCGAACGGCTGGCAGCGCTTTAAAAATATCACGTTCCCTCTTGTGTCTCCCGTAACCTTCTACATACTGGTTACATCCATGATCGGTGGTTTCCAGGTGTTCGTAGAGGTTCAGGTCATGACGACGAACGGAGGAACGAACTACAGTGCCGCTACAGTTGTTTATCATCTGTATGACAAGGCATTTAAACATAACCAGTTAGGCTACGGATGTGCGATCGCGGTTATACTGGCGATCATCATATTCGCTATCACGGCACTCAACTTCTCCATGCAGAAACGTTGGGTGAAGACTATGGATTAGGGGGTGATAGAGAATGTCAGAAATAGCCTTGGACAGACCACGTAAGAATAAAGAAAAAAAGTATAAAGAGCAGTTAAGCAAAAAGGAAAAGGGCGTCAACGTTGTTGT
>JAFSTZ010000314.1 GCA_017445525.1 Eubacterium sp. | reverse complement strand
TCAAGTATCTTCGGCCATTTATACGACGCTATATTTTTCTTTAATGACTTCATGATATCGGCACGCAGCTTATCCGACGCCTCGATACCGTTGGCAAGTACGATACTTGCCTTGATAGCCTGCCCCCTGATGGGATCCGGAACCGCAGTGACCGCACACTCCAGCACATACGGCAGTCTCATGATCTCGTTCTCTATCTCAAAAGGTCCTATGCGATATCCGCCGGACTTGATCAGATCATCCGTACGACCTACATACCAGTAATAACCGTCATCATCGATGTATGCGGTATCGCCGGTATGATAGTAACCGTCATGCCAAACCTCCGCAGTCTTCTCCTCATCATCATAGTACCCCAGGAAAAGCCCATTGGGAGTATTCACCTCGCCAAATGCGGGATCACCTACATAGATGACAACCTCGCCCTCCTCGTATGACTCGGCCTCAGTACCGTTGGGCAGCATCAGCGAAACATCGTACATCGGAGAAGGCTTGCCCATGGATCCCGGCCGCGGCACAGTGCCGACCAGATTCCCGATAGTGAGTGTAGTCTCGGTCTGACCAAAGCCCTCCATCAGAGTCAGACCCGTCTTCTCCTTGAACTTGTCAAAGATCTCGGGGTTCAGTGCCTCTCCGGCTGTTGTAACGTGTTTAAGACTCGAAAGATCATATCGCTCCAGCTTCATGTGCACCATCACTCTGTAGACCGTAGGCGGCGCACAGAATGTCGTGATGCGGTATTTCTCTATCATGCGGAGGATCTCCTTCGCATCAAACTTATCAAAGTCGTATGTAAAAACACATGTCTCGCACATCCACTGTCCATACAACTTACCCCACAGAGCCTTACCCCATCCGGTGTCGGAGATGGCAAAATGTATACCCTCAGGATCCACATTGTGCCAGTAAGCTGCCGTTATAAAGTGTCCCAGCGGATATCTGTAACTGTGCATGGCGAGCTTCGGATATTCAGTGGTTCCCGAAGTAAAGAACATCAGCATGGGATCATTGCCGCAGGCATAGTCAACGCCCTCCGGTTTCGGAAAGTGTGAAGAAAAATGTTTCACGTCGCGGTTTAAGCTCCTCCAGCCATCACGTCTGCCTCCTACCATGATCTTCAGACGAAGCGACTTACATGTCCTGGCCGCTTTATCAACCTCATAGGAAACATCCCCGTCGGCGGTACACAGGATAGCATCTATATTTCCTTTTTTAAATCTGTACTCAAAATCCGACTTAAGAAGCATATTGGTAGCCGGAACAGCCACCGCACCTATCTTGTGAAGAGCCAGTATAGCAAACCAAAACTGATAGTGACGCTTGAGCACCAGCATCACACGATCACCTTTTTTTATCCCTATAAATGAGAGGTAATTGGCGATCCTCGCTGAGTGCTTTTTCATATCACCAAAAGTATAAATACGCTCTTTGCCGTCCGACGATATATGTATCATCGCCCGTCTGTCAGGCTCTCTGTCAGCTATGGCATCCACTATATCAAAGGCAAAATTGAAAGTATCGTCATGCTCAAATGAT
>JAFSTZ010000313.1 GCA_017445525.1 Eubacterium sp. | reverse complement strand
GTGAGGGACATTTTCTGGCATTGTTGTATAAAATTCAAGATGATTTTATGGGTGAAAGTACAGATTATTCTTATAAAAATAATACTGTCAATGAAAGCATATATCAACATGATAAAAAGAAAAAACATAATAGATCAAATAATGTTGGATATGATATAAAAAGTAGTCACTCTAAAAGTAAAAGTATTAATAGTTATGGGTTGATCGGAAAACTATCAAAAGAAGAACGAAGCATCTGGGAGGCTTTTGCGGCAGGCATAAGCAGAAAGTTTGACATCTCACGGATCGAGTCACATGAAGGCATGCTGTATTATGGTGTAGATGGTTTGCCTGATGTAAGAGGATTAAAGTTTATCCGCAGCGGTTTATTTTTAGGGGAGTGCAAGAAAAAAAGATTTGAGCCGTCACAGACACTTGCGATGGCTTTGAGGTCGGATGAATATGAGAATGTGATAAATCTGCCACATAATGATGGTAACATAGTTAGATACCTGAAAGGGGAGACTTTAAGCATTCAATCTATGGAGCTTATAAAGCCTGATACTTTTTCTTTCGGACAGTCGAAAGGAACTGACGAAAGAGCTGGCGGATCGGATTCCCCTGTGGATGTTCATGACGGAACGGTTCTCGTCTGTGTGGATGGCTATCCTCTCGGATGGGGGAAAAAGACCGGAGATATCATTAAAAACAAGTATCATCCCGGGTGGAGGCTGATGTAAATGGTTCCGAAAAGTCATATTTATAATCGATAGGAGATCATTATTATGAGAAAAACAGTAGCATTACTATTGACTGTTGTTATGATACTTTCACTTGCAGGGTGCGGCTCGGGCGGACAGACTGAGTCTACTGCTGCGCCGGAAGCAACAGCGGAGGCACAGGCTACAGATGATGCCCGGGCGGACGAGAAAATAGCGGATGCTGAGGAGGATGCAGTAGCAGAGGAAACGGATGAAGCAGATACTGACGGCGCCAGACCTGCCTGCCGTTATGCCGGTATGGAGCCTGAGGATGTGCTTGCAGAGCTTACCATAGAGCAGAAGGCTTCACAGATGGTTATGGCTGCTATCTATCGTATCGACGGCGCAGCGAGCATGAGGGAGATGGATTACGGATGTGTATTGTCAAAGGCTGATGCTCTTCCGGCTCCGGAGTGGCGTGAAACTATAGCTGATCTGCAGCAGGGTGCTGTCGAGTCCGAGTCCGGCGTGCCATTTATATATGGACAGGATGATCTGCACGGAGTAAACTACAGCAGGGGTTGTGTGATCTTCCCGCACAATATCGGTCTCGGTGCGGCGAATGATGAGAAGCTAATGGAGGAGATCGGACATATCACTGCGGATGAGGCGAAGCTTTGCCATATGATGTGGAACTATTCTCCATGTGTGGCTCAGTCGGAGGATCCCAGATGGGGACGTACATACGAGAGTTACGGTTCGGATCTGGAGATGATCACCAGGCTCAGCACGGCGTATGTAAAGGCTCAGGTTGAGGACGGTATGGTGATGTGCCCGAAGCATTTCTTCGGAGACGGAAACGTGGAGTATGGCACGGGTGAGAACTCCGATGTGGAGAGGATCATCGACCGCGGTGATGCCAAGCTGAGTGATAAAGAGATAAAGGAACTGTTAAAGGTTTATCAGTCACTGATAGATGCCGGAGCGCAGACCATCATGATCTCTCATTCGTCTGTAAACGGTGTAAAGATGCATGAGAACAAAAAGTATATAGATATGCTGAAAAATGATATGGGCTTCGAAGGATTCATCTCAGGTGACTGGGATTCCGTTATGAACACATCTGCTGACAATTATGAGGATCAGGTTATAAATGCGGTTAATGCGGGTGTCGATATGCTGATGGAGGTTGATGCCGCAGACGAGGCAAGGGATATCATAGTAAAGGCGGCAGATGATGGCAGGATCTCTATGGAGAGGATCGACGATGCGGTTTTACGTATTCTGAAGGTCAAGAAGGATGCAGGCCTTTTTGAAGATCCGTATCTTGAGAATCTCAAAACGGTTCAGACGGAAACCGGATCTGATGAGTACAGAGAGGTAGCGAGACGTGCGGTACAGGAGAGTCTCGTACTTCTGAAGAATAAAAATGATATCCTCCCGTTAAAGCCGGGAACAAAGGTATATATCACGGGTCCCTCCGCAGACAATGAGAGAGCTCAGTGTGGAGGCTGGACGCTTGATTGGAATGAAAGTCCTGATGAAGAAGTAGAGGGGGCGACCTCTATACTGGAAGCTTTTGAGTCAGGGGACTATGATATAGAAGTTGTGGATGATGCATCTGATGCTGACGTGGTATTGCTTGCCATAGGAGAGCAGAGCTATGCGGAGTGGAATGGTGATATAAAGAATCTGACTCTGTTTAACAATGATATAAGTCTTGACGGAACCACGGAAGCCATGAAGGAATCAAGGGTTTTGGCCAAGGGTGGGAAACCGGTTGTGGCCTGTATAGTAGCCGGTAGAAATGTGATCATAGATCCTTTTGATAAGTATTGGGACGGTATAGTTATGTGCTATCTGCCCGGATCCGAGGGTGAGGGTGTGGTTGATGTGCTTACGGGTAAGGCAAAGTTCAGCGGTCATCTTCCCAGCCCGTGGTACAGCAACAATAAACAGATCGGAACGAACAACTGCAAGTGGAAAGCAGGTTATGCAGCGTAAACTCCGGATGGGAGTGAAGGCTGCGAATTGTAACATCAATCGGCAGTATCTTAAGATAAATGGTTCTTGATACGCCGGATAGGCAGTTGATGGAGGAAACATGCATAGGATAAAAAAGCGTATAGCAATAAGCTTGATAATTGCTCTTGTCATAGCGTCTTTTCCCATACATATTGATAGTATAAATATCGATGAACGGGCGCTGGCGATGGGGACCGGGACAGCATTTTTACAGGATGTGGCTTCCGGTATTTCCGGTGCTGTGGTATCGTCTGAGTTTGATCGTTTGATAGAGCGGGCAGAGGATGAGGATACCAAACTGCACATCATTGACGGAGATGACAGCGGGACTATTTATAACGGAGATCCTGCTTCATCAAATGAAAAAAAATCCGCACGATCTTCGGCGACGCAGACAGCTGAAGCCGGCATAAAAGCCGGTTACGAGGGTATGCCCTGGGCGTCCGAACCGGGACTTGAGGTTCAGTGGTATCTGCAGGATCTGGGGTGCCTTGATTCCTGGATCAAGATTGAGTATGCCGGAAGGCATCCAGGTCAGGACATAGTTGTTGCAGTTGTGGACACAGGTGTAGACACGACGCAAAAGGATTTGAGAAATCAGTTTTGGACCAATACTGTCGAGAAAAACGGAACGCCCGGTGTTGATGATGATAATAACGGATATGTAGATGATATCTATGGACCGAACATTGTGGATCCGTCCTCTCCGATGAATGATACACACGGACACGGAACCCAGATGGCAGGTATCATCGCTATGGAGGCCGGCAACGGAGGTGGAGTAGGTGTAGCCTACGGAGCAAAAGTCATGCCGGTCAGAGTTGCCGTTAAAGAGGAGTTTTCCATAGCGGATGCCATACGGGGGTTGCAGTATGCAGTTACTCATGAAGCTGATATCATCAGTATGTCTTTTGCAACGGATGTCAAGTCGGATGCTCTGAGCGAAGCTATAGCGTTGGCGGCCAACAGATGCATACTCGTTGCGGCAGCGGGAAACGAAAACTCCAATACAAACAATCCGTCATATCCGGCTGCATATGCCGGTGTAACCGGAGTTATGGCACATGATACGACAGGGACTCTTACGGCGTTTACAAACTGGGATATCAGTCCCGGCAGCGGTGTGGAATATGAGATAAGCGCACCCGGAAAAGATATAGTTTGTCCTTCGATAGGCGGGAAGTATTATTATGAAGACGGGACTTCCCACGCAACAGCGGTAGTAAGCGGAGCTATGGCTGTAGTGCTTTCGGAGCTCCATGTAGTTGGCAAGTATCCCGGTCCTGCAGCATTTAAGAATTATTTTTTGTCAAACATGAAGCATACGACTTCGCCTGATGCGCTGCATATGAATCAGGTTTACAGGAAACTGAGCTTATCAGATGTTATACTGGATGAAACTGTATCTCTTGTTTTTGTGACGCCGACTGATACCCCGGCTGTTACAGCAACGCCTGTACTTACTCCGACACCTGCGCCGACTGCTGCGTTACCGTCGCCGTCAGAGGTCCCGCAGGCAACGGCAGAACCTGTAGCGACATCATCGCCGGTCCCCATCGAACCGACAGAGGATCCAGATGATGGTATAACAAGGTTTAAGAAAGGTGATATAGTAGAGACCGGAAAAGATGCCAAAAAGGCTTATTAT
>JAFSTZ010000039.1 GCA_017445525.1 Eubacterium sp. | reverse complement strand
CAATATTGATATGAGTCTGTCGGAGACAGGTATACGCGGTATGCTTGATGAGTATGAAGCAGATCATCACACGGGCATGGACACAGCTGCGTTGGCTAAGCAAATCAGAGATTACACTTCGGGCTATCCATTTTTGGTCAGTAGGATATGTGAGCTTATTGATAAAACATTCGTTCCGGATAAATACGATGCACTGAATGAGGCATGGACTGAGCAAGGGATAGATGAAGCAGTTAAGTGCATTCTATCAGAGGATAATACCCTTTTTGACTCGATCATGGGCAAGCTGCGCGATATGCCGAAACTCAGAGAAAACCTGAAAAGGGTTCTTTTCAGTGGAGAAACTATCGCCCATCTTCCTGATGATGACGAGCAGAAGCAGCTAAGGATGTATGGGTTTATCGTAAATGATCATAACACAGTCGCAATTGCAAACAGGATTTTTGAGATGCGGCTGTATAACTATTATATCGGCGAAAGTAGATTTGCATCGGAGATAAGAGGGGATGCACTTGACAACAAGCCTGAGTTTGTAAAAGGAAATGAGCTTGATATACCTCTCATCATGGAAAGATTTATCGAGACACAGAAATACATCCGTGATATAGATGATGAGGATGCCGAAAAGAAGTTTATTGAGGAAGAAGGCAGAGAAAAGTTTCTCACTTACCTTTCTCCCATCATAAATGGAGTTGGGACATTCAGTATAGAAGAACAGACCAGAAATCGCAGAAGGATGGATGTGGTAGTTCACTATCATGGACATCGGTATATAATCGAAATGAAGATCTGGAGAGGGGATCGCTATAACGAAAAGGGTGAGGAACAGATCCTTGATTACCTTGCTCACTTCGGTCTTGATACAGGATATATGCTTAGCTTTAGCTTCAACAAGAATAAAAAACCCGGAGTGAAGCGGCTGGAGATCGGTGAGAAGGTGCTCTATGAGGGGATAGTGTGACATGAAACTTCTCCTTATCAACTCCGTCTGCGGCACCGGCTCAACCGGTCGTATATGTGAGCAGATAGCAAAAGAATATGAATCCAAAGGATGGGAAGTTCGGATCGCCTACGGCCGTCGCTCATCGACAGAAGGCGGTAACGAAGCGGAGCGCCGCTACGGCCTTCGCATCGGTACTGATACGGACATCCGCCTTCATGGTGTAGCTACCCGAGTCTACGACCCCCATGGCTTCGCATCGAAGCATGCAACGAGGAAGTTCCTCGAGTGGGCGGATGACTACGATCCCGACGTCATATGGCTACACAATATCCACGGCTACTACATCAACATCGAGTTCCACTTTGACTGGATCAAAGCCAGACAGCAGTGCGAGATAAAGAGAAATGCCCCCACCGCCCCCGGCGAAGAGAAGAAAACTAGAGCCCTCTGGATCCTGTACCGCATCGACGCGTTCAGACGCCTTGAAGAGTGAAAAAACATCCGGCGTATAAAGTCTACAATTCAGAAGTTGCTATACTCGCCTTCGTTGGTCACTGCTCCCACTTCACCGGCGTGGGGTGCGACAGATGGAAGGTCGCGCAGAACGCGGGTTCCCCACCAATATCATAGCGAAGGGCAAGATAAATGACCTCGCCGAGCTGACAAGATACTACAACATGGCAGACATCTTTGCCAACCTCACCAGGTATGACAACTACCCGACGGTGAACCTGGAGGCAATATCATGTGGGACACCCGTCGTCATCTACGACACTGGAGGATTCGATGAGAGTACAGAGAATATGGAGCGGTTATACCACAAGGGGATATAGAGAAAGGCAACTTCATCAATAAACACCCGGATTTCAGCAGAGGACGGATGCTGGAGGGAATTGATCAGTTGATAGATTATTGTGACATATTTTTTGAGATAACTTTAGTAT
>JAFSTZ010000312.1 GCA_017445525.1 Eubacterium sp. | reverse complement strand
TTTCTCCTAAGCCCCTCAAATCCGCGGCTGATATCCTTCATCCAATCCCGGAACAGTGCTCCGTAGGTACAGTTCTGATCCCCGTAATCAACTACAGCATAACCAAAATTCTCATCCTCAAAGAATATCGGTGTGATAAAGTAGGATGCCGGCTCATCTCTGTCATCATCAAGACCCGGTAAGAGCTGTTTTGTATCAAACAGCTCATCAAGTGTTACCCTGCCCCCGACACCGCCGGCATCGTACTTCAGAGCATGGATCATCATCGCTTCATAACCGTTGTTCTCAAGGTGAGTACTGCCGACCGTTTCATAATCGGTCACCGAACGCTGCAGACAGATATGAAAACCTTTCGCTCCCCTGAGCTGATATGAACTCTCATAAATCAACCCGAGAAAACCGATAAGTGAATCCTGCTTTAAAAGATTATCAGAAAAAGTATTAAAGATAGAGTAATACCCTTCCTGCGAGTCATCCGTAGCCCACTCCTTGCGCAGTGCAGACTCGGATATAGTGGTTCCTTCCGTACATCCGCAGCTTTTACCGATCAAAACCTCATCCTTGGCAGAAAACTCAGGGATGGTCTCGCCTTTTAATGCTGCCGACAGAAAACGAAAAGCATACTCACCGCAGTCCTTTGCAGCAAGCATGGTTGATGTAAGTGTACACGGACTGGTCCTGCCCTCATATACGGAATCAAATCCGACCACCGCTATATCCTCCGGTATCCGGTATCCTCTCGCTGTCAGCTCCTCACAGGCTCCGATCGCCATCTGATCATTGGCACAGGCGATCGCCTGCGGCAGGCTTCCCGTATCCAAAAGCTGCTCAACGCAGACACCCCCGCTCTTATAGTTAAAATCACCATACAAAACATGATCTTCCGGAACCTTGAATCCATGTGACTCCATCGTGTCAAGAAACGCCTTCAGTCTCAGCTGCGAATGAGGATGCCACTTCTTTCCTGTGATATAAGCGATATCCGTGTAGCCGTGAGCCTCGATCAGATGAGTGATAACCGAAACTACAGAAGTGTACCCGTCCGTACATACCGATGGAAAATACTCACTTTCCTTCTCAATGGATATCACCGGACCGTCAAAGGAATCATGTATCTCCTTCTCCAGACGGTCGATCACCCCGGTCGTCTGTATCGTATCCTTCATCAGCACAAGAGCATCGAACATGGAATAGTTTACAAGATTAAAAATATTGGAATCACCACGCTCCCTCTCCGGTGTCCCCTGATACTTAAAATACATTGAGAACGTAAATACATCAAAATCCTCCTTATGTGCCAGGTCAAGAAATCCACTGATAAACCTGTCCTGATATCCTTCATCAGCCTGCCCTACTAAAATAGCAATTCGTTTTCTACTATTCATATCCATCTCCCGATATTCCATAATGTTTATATTTGTCATTACACTCCCTATATATGCGGCCTTATATCCATATGATGCTTTTCATTTCACTACCACAGCTGCACGACACGAAAATCCCGCATGTTTATATAGTTTATTGTAACAGAAAAACCTCTCTTTAGCAAGAAAAAAATACCCTGATGCAACGGAAAAATGCCTCATACCGTTCTTTGATAAATCATTGACATAATTATCCGATAAATGTATAATGATTTCAGAAATCAAATATACCTTATCCTCATCATTTTTATATCTGAAAGGTTGTAAACGTATGAGTAATATCAAAGAAAACGAGATCATAAAACGATACGGTGTAGATATCAGCGAGATGACACTTACCCTGCTTGAGTACACCGATCTGGCAGGTGATATAGCTGATACAAAAAAGCATATCGGGATCAAGCCCAATCTGGTTTGTCCTACTCCCGCAGACTTCGGTGCGACAACACATCCTGAAATAGTTGAAGCTATCATCATTTATCTGAAAGATCACGGCTTTTATAATATCTCCGTCATGGAGGGATCATGGGTTGGGGACAGGACATCAGAAGCATACATAAATTGCGGATATAAAGAAGTCTGCGAAAGGCATAACATAGATTTTATCGATACCCAGAAAGACGGCTCCCATACCGTAAACTGCGACGGTGTGGAGTTATCAATCTGCAACTGTGTGGATGAGATAGATTATCTGATAAATGTTCCCGTTCTGAAGGGGCACTGCCAGACAAAGATGACCTGTGCGCTGAAAAACTCCAAAGGTCTCATACCAAACTCCGAAAAGAGAAGGTTTCACACCATGGGGCTGCATAAACCCATAGCCCATCTGTCCAAAGGCATACGTCAAGACTTCATCGTCGTCGATCATATATGCGGCGATCCGACATTTGAGGAGGGCGGCAATCCTGTCAAAACAGATTGTATCATGGTTGCCAAAAATCCTGTTTTAGTCGACTCATACGGATGCAAGCTTTTAGGAATAAAAACAGACGATGTGCCGTATATCAAAATGGCCGAAAAACTCGGAAGCGGATGCTCTGATCTATCCGGGTGTAACGTTACGATACTGAACGAAAAAGGTGAAGCGATAAAAATGATCCCCGGGGATGCCGATGAACCCCCGGAAAGGATACTGGCTTCAAATAAAAGAATGATAGA
>JAFSTZ010000038.1 GCA_017445525.1 Eubacterium sp. | reverse complement strand
TTTTTATGGTCGATCAACGGATGCCTCGCTCCCGTTAGTTCGAGATATTTTCCTTGAAAAAGAGGTTCCGAAGCGCGCATCTTTTTGGCAAGATTTCCCTTGGCAAATATAATATCAAGCTCCGAAAGTATGAGATAATCTTTCTCTATATCGGAGGCATACGGCGCGGCCAGACGACTCAGATCCTCAAGTATCTTCTGTATCTCCGCTTTTTCTTTTTCAAACAGTTCTGCCAGCTCTGAGTTCAAATTTACAACTGCGAGCGGTTCTATGAAAAATGTTGAACCCGTCGAGCTTTGATCATGTATCATACCCGGGAAAGAAGTTTTGAACTCACTTCTTACAGGCAGACAATATCTGCCGTCACGGATGGTTACGATGGAGTCACGAAGCATCTCCGATGATGAAGCTATGGTTTTATTCAGCTGTTCACGGATACGATCATCCATGCCTTTGATCGAACGACGTATGGATGAAAGTGTAGAGCTTGCGTCGTCTGCCATCTCATCCTCCGATATGATGCACCGTTTGATCTCCGAAACAAGTTCGGGTATAAATACAAGCGAGTTGAACTGTCCCGACAGGACATCCGAATGTTCCTCACCCAGCCTTTCATCAGATGCTTTTGCATCCCTTGCTATCTCAAACAACCTGCATATATCCAGTAGTTCTGACATGGTTAAAAAGCCTTCCTTTTCCAAAGGCTTTAAGCTATGTCTGATATCGCGAAGGCCATGAAAAGAAGGCTTGTCGGTTTTCAGGATCCTGTTAAAAGCAGCACCTGTCTGCGACTGTAAAACAACTATCTCATCACGGCGAGTGATGGGCTTTAAGTGCCTGCATTTATCTTTACCCGGATCAGAGTCTGCCTCGCGTACCAGCATATCTATGATCTTTTCATATTCAAGGATATGAAGTGCTTTTTTGTTCATATAAATATCTCCGTTAATGTTTAACTTTCCGGACAAACCGTGGAAATCCTCTCTTCGCTCGGACACACCTCGCTCTTTATTCCCGCCGGGTTCAATACGTTTTACTAAAACCTATACCCTGCGTCTCTGTCTGAACATCCACTCCTTGACCTCCCTGTCCTCACCCATCAGCACCCAGCTGCAGTGAGGATGCAGGTGGTGGACATTTTTCATCTCACCCTTGGGGATTCTGGTGTAGTTTATATTTTTATGGCCGGCCGCCCTCAGACGTTCATATATCACGTTAGATCCAATATAAGGCACCTTGTAATAGACGATCTCAGACTCATCCGGCCGCACCATCAAGTCATCCTCTGCGTGATAGAGCCACAGCGGCGTCTGGAGCAGGGCATCGAGCTCCACATCCACGGTTGCTCCGCAGATCGGAACTGCCGCAGCGTAGATCGGGTACTTTTTTAACAGAGCGTAGATACCTATCGCACCGGCGCTGTAACCGTATATATAGAGCCTCGATGTATCCGCCTCAAACCGTCTGGCATACTCTACAGTCAGCTCGTATACATACTCCTTCATACGCGGCAAAGCCCAGTGTTTTCCCCTGGGATACTGTGGCGCAACTATGTGACAGGGGTGCTTTACCTGCCAGCTCGGATCGGCAAAAACAGTTGCCACATCATGCAGTGCTATCTGACTCTCGTTGTCAGAGCCGGTACCGTCTGCTCCATGTAAAAATACAACCATCGGAAGACCTCTTCCGTGAAGTGCCTGATAATACCTCAAACCGTTCTCTATCCTGTCATGCGAGAAGATATCTCTTTTAAAACGGTCACATCGAAGCTTATTATCTGAACTCGGCAACGCCCACCCAGGCATG
>JAFSTZ010000311.1 GCA_017445525.1 Eubacterium sp. | reverse complement strand
GATGCGTATACGGAGATGATCAGAAGAGGATTCTACCTGTCTGAGAATCTTGCTACTTCATACAGCAATGACTATCCGTATGTTATGAAATTGTGGAAGAACAGCTCTGGTCATTACGAGAATATGATATCTGCTGATCATAAATGTGCTGCGATAGCAAGCATCGGAAGTACATATATTACGCTGTTTGCCGATATAACAGCTGAGGAGTACTCTCACTGGAAAGATCTTAAGAATGAGAGTGTGTATAAAAAAATCACGATCAGAGAGAAAAACCATGAGACCGGAGAATATGTCGATAGTGCCGCAGTTTATTTCTATGATGTGGAAGATAAATGGAGAACTTTGGATAGTGTGAGGATCAGACAGTCGTCCGGAATTGAGGTTTCATTTTTGATAGGTCATACCTATGTGATCTACGATAATACGATTGGAACCGGCGAAGGTAAGGTGAAGCGAGTGAAGATCACAGTGACAGAGGATTGTGAGGATGTTATTGAGTTGATCTCATAAACAGATAAAATAGTAAACAGGCCCTTTGGTAGTATACCAGAGGGCTTTTTTTGTTGCCTTGAAGGAGGAAAGGAGTCACATGATACACATCAGACCACCGTAGGATACGGAAAGAGAAGCAATTTATTTAAGAAGAATAAAAAGAAAGGACAAGACAAAGATGAATAAGTCTATATTTAGGAGAGGTATGTCGTTTGTGCTTGCACTGGTGATGATACTTTCTGTCTTTGCAGGGAGTATAGACTCAAAAGCAGCTACAAACACAGTGTCCCTGTCAGGTATGGGAACACACGGATCCATAAAGATTGGAGACAAGACCAAGTCAGGTACTTGGTGGAAGATGAAAGTCGGGAGCAAGGAAGCGTTTTGTGTTAATCTTGGAAAGACCTGTCATAGTGGGAATACATATTCTTCGGAGAATATCCATCATTGGAATCAGGATTCGGGAGGAGAAAAAGCACCTTACTATGCGAGGATAGTCAGGTTTTATGTATTGGATGCAAAAAGATCCAAGAAAGGATTTGTGCTCAGTCAGGCTCTGATATGGTCTGTTGCCGAGGGAAATACATCCAAGTCCCAGCTTAAAAATGTGATCAAGCAGATTCAGGATAAAGCCGGGTATTACACAAATAAGACAACAGATGAAATGTACGAGAAGATATTTGAGCATGAAGGTGCCTTTGAGGTTGATGTTACAACATGGAAAAAAACAGGTGGTAGCAGTAGCTACCAGACCCTCTTAACTGTGGATGCTGAAGATGTTCCTCAAGCATTTGCACCGAAATCGATCAGCAAGCACATGTATTATCGTCAGCGCGTGACTGTTGAGAAGTTGGATGATCTTGGTAATCCCCTTTCCGGAATAAAGTTCAGACTTGATGTTGATAATTACGACGGATTGTATTCGTTTAGTTCGACAGGGTTGGATGGTTCTGAGACCGGTTCAGCAGACGAGGACGAAGATACGGAGTTTTCTCTTGAAGCATCTACAACTACAAACGGTATTGTTGCTTTTAGGATGACATATAGGTTGCAAAATGCCGATGATATGTATTATTTTACTGATGCAGACCTGAATGCTATGTCTTCCTCTGAAAAGGCAGCAGCCAAAAGATATCTTACCGAAGATCTCGAGCTGGAAGAAGGCATCGACTTCGGACCGAATATGACCAAGGCAGAAGCTGAGGAGATGGCACAGCGTGAGTTAGATGAGCAGTATCAGGCTATCGACAACGCATATACGCTGACAGAGGTGGACGCATCGGCACAGCCGGGAGTACTCCTTGATCCGACCTATGCGAACGGAGTTACTTTCAATCTGAGAGCGGAAGACAGTTGGAAAAAGGATGGCGATGTCTGGCCTGATTCACAGCTGGAGCATCCGAGTACATACAGCCTTGCATACCGAACCGGTGTTACAAACAACCAGAAAAAGGTGACTATCGAGGTTGAGAAGCTTGATGGCTACAGTTCCGATAGAGCAGCTCATGGCGATGCGACACTTGAAGGAGCAAGGTTTCAGCTCTATGCGGATCCATCCTGCACTACAAAAGCAACGGTGTACGATGAAGATGGCACACCAAAAGAAGCAGATGAGTATACGATATCGAGAGGGAAGCTTGAGACAGATTATCTTTTGACCGGTATCAATTATTATTTGAGGGAGACTCAGGCTCCGACAGGATATCTCATAAACGATACGGTTTACACGCTGTCAGCAGATGGAGCGGGTATCAATGTTGAGCATACAAGAGGAGCATCATCAACAGAGGTAAGTGATCAGCCTATCCTTGGGAAGGTAGCTATCCAGAAATACTATAACGAGGATGAGCCTGCGATACTGAATCCTGAGTCAGGGGCGAAGTTCCAGGTGTATCTGAAGTCAGCAGGTTCATATGCCGCAGCAAACGCCACATACGAGAGGGACGAGCTCACGACAGATGGCACAGGATATGCAGTGTCCAAGGATCTC
>JAFSTZ010000310.1 GCA_017445525.1 Eubacterium sp. | reverse complement strand
CTTTCTGCTCGTTTTCTTCGTTCTCCCCGACAGTCTGGATGACAGCCGGAAGACCTGACATGCAGGAGATACGGCGCTCTGCATATGACATGGAATCCATGATAGGATAGAGCGCTGTCAGCTCAACATCACCGCTTTTTTTGCTGCCAAGTTCAGTCAGATACTGTGCCAGATCGGTACCGTCGTGCGCTTCGTATTGTTGAAGCTGATTATATATGGATATATACATCATATCCTTTTCGCTGTCAGTGAGTTTTTCTTTATCTTCTATTACCTCTTCTTCGCTCTTGCCGTCAAGCGCCTCGATCTCCCCTATCAGTTCACCCTCATCAAAGGTCGCCATGGCGTTCTCATAGCCGATGGTAAACTCCTGAAGTCTTTTGTGAAACTCCTTCGCGTCATCTCCGTACTCTCTGTACATCTCATCGAACTCATCCTCGGTAACAGCCTCTTCTATCTGCTCCCAGACCAGGCTGTCCTTTACCGCCGCTGCCCATGACAATGATACCCTGTCTCCGGTTTCTGAGTCGATCTCATTCTCATAGGCTGATATACCCAGTGAGAGATTGGTCAAAATGTTGCTCACCGTACCCGAGCTTGCTCTGGTGACGACCTTGGCATAAAAATCCCAATCCGCATCACCATCTATGATATAATCGCCGAGGGGCTTTTCTCCCGCCTCCGGTACCTGTATGAGATTGAGTCCCTGATAAGCCAGCTCAGCCTTGGGCGAGCCTGCCTCGTAGTTGGTGGCAAACTCTATCGCGGCTGCTTCTATGGTATCTATGACGGATGAATTGGTGCTCGCATACTCCTCCTGAAGCTCGGAATAATCCCTCATCTCGTAGCCGTCATTCATGGCAAGGAGCCTGATGGAACATATGGCATCATCCCTGTCATCGGTCTCTGTATAGCCCATCACGACGTAATTTGCATAGGTGCCCTCGTTCAGATCACCCTCGACCGGAGTAAAGCCTGCCGCCTCACACGCCGCTCTCGCATCATCGAGGCTCTCAGTCGAGTAAAACAGCCTGATATCATTGACATATGTAACAGACGCGTCCTCTATCGCCCGGGCAACTATAGGACCATAGTCTTTGACGGTGCCGGTCACGAACATGCATGTGATCAGGATAAAGCTTGTCAGCAGTCTTATGAACCTGACAGATTTTTTATTTTTATTCCACATCATAGACGACCTCCTCTGCCAATATATCTTTTTCTCACTATCAGCAACACGATGAGCAAGATCCCGATACCGCTCATCACTGCGATCAGTACGATGTTCCCGGCACTGAAGAGTGATCCCGTGACCACCATCTCTACTTCTACTTCTTTTACATTTTTAGCGGAAATACTTCCGGTTTGAGGATGGAAATATTTCATCTCGTATACGCTCATGTTGTCGGAAAGCATTATATTTTCTTTGCGCTTAGGTCCTATACCTTCATTGATCGTAGAGCCTATACCTATCCACGAACCATATGAAAGCCCCGCGCTGTTTACGTAGGCTGTACTGGCTTCAAGACACAGATCACGGGTATTGGCTCCTTTTTTTGATCTGTT
>JAFSTZ010000309.1 GCA_017445525.1 Eubacterium sp. | reverse complement strand
CTCGATATGCGTCGTGAGAGCGCGTCTGATCGGTCTGGCTCCGTAATCCTTATCAAAGCCTTTTTTCGCTACAAAATCTATCACTTCATCAGTGACAGTAAGCTTGATACCCGTCTGCTCGTTTAATCTCTTCTCAAGAGCTCTGACAAGCATAGCCGTGATATCATGTATGTTCTGCTCGTTCAGAGCGTGGAAGACTATCATCTCATCTATACGGTTGATGAACTCAGGCTTGAATACATGTCTGACTTCCTCCATCACGCCTTCTTTCATCTTCTCGTGGGCCTCCTCGTCGGTTGTCTTGGCTCCGAATCCGAGAGACTTGGGCGAGATGATACGGTTTGCTCCCGCGTTTGAAGTCATGATGATGACTGTATTTTTGAAGTCTGCCTTTCTGCCGTGCGAGTCGGTGATATGTCCGTCCTCAAGCACCTGCAGAAGCATGTTGAACACATCGGGATGCGCCTTCTCTATCTCATCAAAAAGTACAACTGAGTATGGCTTTTTCCTGACCTTCTCGGAGAGCTGACCTCCCTCGTCGTATCCTACATATCCCGGCGGCGAGCCGATCATCTTGGACACACTGGCCTTCTCCATATACTCTGACATATCGATACGGATCATGTCTTTCTCTGAGCCGAATACCGCTTCTGCCAGAGCCTTGGTAAGTTCCGTTTTCCCGACTCCGGTCGGACCCAGGAATAAAAATGATCCGATAGGTCTTTTGGGATCCTTCATCCCGGCGCGTCCCCTGCGGATAGCTCTCGATACTGCCTTGACCGCCTCATCCTGTCCGACCACGCGCTCATGAAGTATGTCTTCAAGCTTTTTCAGTCTCTCGGTCTCCGCCTCCTCAAGCTGCTTCACGGGGATGTGTGTTCTCCTGGAGATAACCTCTGCTATCTCCTCTGCAGTGACAACACGCTCTGCTTTTTTTGCTTTTTTGGTAAGCCTTCTTCTCTCGCGGCTGAGCTTCTCATCGTTTGCTCTCTCAAGCTCCGTGATCTCGGCGGCCGCCTCTATATCGCCGTCGATGAGAGCCTGCTCTCGCTCTGCGTACAGAGTAGCCTCACGCTCCTCAAGTATTTTTAAGGCATCACTTTTTTGTATAACTGTCTTTAATCTGAATCTGGCCGCTGCCTCGTCGAGAAGATCGATCGCCTTATCCGGCTGGTAGCGGTCATTTATATATCTGGAAGAAAGCTTTACTGCAGCCTCGATGGCATCGTCGCTGATCGTTACCTCGTGATAGTTTTCATAAAGGCTCTTCACACCTTTAAGTATCTCTATGGTATGCGCCTCGTCCGGCTCCTCGATCATCACCGGCTGGAAACGCCTCTCAAGTGCTGCGTCCTTCTCTATATGCTTTCTGTACTCATCCGTGGTCGTGGCGCCGATGACCTGTATCTCGCCCCTGGCAAGCACGGGCTTTAAGATATTTGCCGCATCGAGCGAACCCTCTGCGCCTCCCGCGCCGATGACCGTGTGCAGCTCGTCTATAAATAATAAGATATTTCCCGCCTCGCGGGTCTCGTTCAGAGCCCTCTTAATCCTCTCCTCAAACTCGCCTCTGTACTTGGTTCCGGCTACCATGCCGGACAGATCGAGCGTCATTACCCTGCGGCCGATCAGTCCCTCCGGAACCTCCTCACCTACTATCTTTAATGCGAGACCCTCGGCTATGGCAGTCTTGCCGACGCCCGGCTCACCGATGAGACATGGATTATTTTTCGTCCTTCTGGAAAGTATCTCAACTACCTGCTCAACCTCGTCCTCACGGCCTATCACCGGATCGATCTTGCCATCCTTTGCAAGGACATTTAAGTCTCTGGCAAACTGATCGAGAGTAGGCGTGGCTATCCCGCCGTTCTTTGCGCCCTGGCGGCCTGCCTGCGTGCGTGTCATCAGCAGATCATTTTTCGCCTTTACCTGGTCCACGCCCATGGTGGTTATGATATCCATATAAATCTTCTGGATGTTGGCGCCGGAGCTCAAAAGTATCTTGTAGGCAACCGTCGACATATCCCTGAGTATCGCTATGAGGAGGTGCTCGGTGCCGACTGCCTCGGCTTCGTATTTCTCTGCCTCTCTGGCAGCGTCCTCGATAAGGTGCTCTAGTCTCGGTGACAGGGTGATGTCGCCGCGATCCACCAGTGCAGTATCGGACTTTCCTATGTAATTCTCTATCTCATACTGGATATCCTCTTTCAATAGCTTGTTCTCCTTGAGGATAGTCTGCGCCACGCCCGAGGCTGCGCACAAACCATACAGCAGGTGCTCAGTCCCTATAACCGAACTCCCCATCTTTGCCGCGAACTTCGCCCCCTTCGACAGCGCTTTCTCCGCTTCCTGAGTCATTTTGTGTCTCACGATATTCCTCCATCTCTTCATAGATATAATCAAGCTCGCGCCTCTGCCTCTTTACCAGTGCTATCAAAGCTATAGACAGTATGGCGAGCAAACCGATGATCACATATAATACGATACTGTAACCTTTTCCATCTTCTTTGTCAAGTGGAACTTGCATATCCACTGCCGCAGGTGTTACAGGTTCTACGGCCGGCTCCGTCGCCTCAGGCGCGGGTTCGGGCTTGAAAGCAAGCTTAGTCACCAGGAAAACATACTTGCTTTTTTTACCGTTCTCGGCCGTCACTATCAGCTTCACGCGATTGCGGCCGAACTTGAGGTTTTTATTTCCTTTTATCCTCACCGTCGCCCTATCGTCCTCGGTCAGGTATTTCGTTATAAATGTCTCGGTATCCGGCTCCACCTCCGCCTCATAAGTCATGACCGAGGGATCAAAGTCAGGAACCAGAGAGATAGAGTTGGTCGAAACAGACATAAGCCTGGAGTTGCTGCTGAGCGAGGTAGGATCTTCTGTTGTTTTGCCGTTTGGATCCGTCGGTTTTTTTCCGTCCGGGTTGTCCGTCCCGGCTTGGGTACCATCGGCAGTTTGGTTGTCATCAGCTGCTTCCGTGCTCTCATCCTCACCGGTTTCATTTATAAGGACATCTATCTTGTCGGTCTGCAGTGAGATGAGGTTACTCTCGCCATCAGTGACCGATGCGCCGTTTCGTATAAATAAGCTCGCCTCGCCTTCCTGCTCACCTGCAAACTGCAGAGAAAAGGTCCGCCTGAGCGGTGCGTCGTCATTGTCGAGTGAACGGATATGAACGCCTCCGACTTCCTTGGTCGCTCTGGCGCCGCCCTCTATAAACTTGAGAACGCTCGTATTATAATCAACATAAAAATCAGCCTCCGACACACCTGTCGAGGCGCTGACACGACAAACCACCGTGAATACATCGCCCTGCTTTATCACAGGGTCAGTCACGGTGAGAGATATCTTGCCGGATGCGGTGGCAGACTGAGCTGCAATCGCTTTATCACACGTAGGAATATCCATCATCCCTGCTGCAAATAATACAATCAGCAGGACAGTGATAATCCGCCTTTTATAAAAACAAACCATATCTGATACCACATCTTTCGTCTGTATAAAAGATCACTGCGGCGCTTTGCATACCTCCGCCGGCATACCTGAGTAATAAGGGATCTTGAACACTATCGGAGTTTTCTCGAGTAACCCCGACTCAGTGTAAGCCTTCTGTATCTTGATAGACTCCGCGTTGGCCGCTTCGACATTGGTCATATACTGATGAGAGTATCTGTCCGTCCCTGTAACGTTGAACTTCTCCAGATAAACAGTATCCTGTCCCCTGTTGATATAACGCGAACCGATATAAAGCGCACCCCCGACTATGGAGAGATACGGGTCGGTCCACGGTCTCATATAAGTATCGCCGTCCGAAGCCCACTTGAGCCCGTTCAGAACAGGGTTCTCTCCGCTGGTCGCACCGATATTATAGAAATTATAAATACCCGGATACGTCTCGTTGGTACCGGTCACGGCAGGTGATGTTGTAGTTGCTGATGTGACCACCTCCTGCTTCACTCTCGAAGCCAGATGTATGGGGCTTACCGAAGAGTTCTCCGCCGCGGACATAAATGCATCTACATAGCTCATGCTTGTCTGCATGCCTGTCACCGGATCAGTGTAGTTAAAAGTTTTTCCGTAAAAAGGTGTATTATAAATGATCTTGTTTACGGCATCCCTGTTCTGATACTCCGGATCGTAAGCCTGCAATTCAAACTGAAAAATAGTTCTCTCATTCAGAAAGTTTCTCGGATCCATATAATAGGCCACTGCCTCCTTTGATGCAGCCACCCAGTTTGACCCGTCAAATACCTTCCATGTACCTGTCTTCTCATCATAGGCGGCAGGATCTTTGGACTTCCATGCCGCTGACTTTGCGTTCGATATCAGATTTCTGCCAACCTTACTCTCTTCCTTCAGCGCCGTCTCCCAGTCAAGCCCCGTATCATAAAGCCTGAACTCCCAGAACGGATATGCCTCGTGAAGAGCTCTCAGATACTGCTTATAAATATCAGGGATCCCTTGCTTGTTCATCTCCTCCTCAAACTGTGCCTCATCAAGTGCATATATCTTTACGGTACGCATCCTCTTTTCAAGCTGGACAAACTTGGGTTTGATATAACCGTTTACCGCTGTAGCATCGAACTGATATGATATGTAATACCACTTGGCAGAACCGACGTATTTTTCTGAAATAAGCTTTACAGAAGCGGAGTCAGGAACCCTGACAACTTTGCCGTTTACCTTCAAAGCTTTCTTCACTTCTGCCTTTGCACGGAGAGCTTTGGTTCCGTTAATATTAACTGTTTTTGCAGACAGTGCATTCTTATTTTTAAGGCTGATATTAGTTGCTTTTATATAGCCCTTATCCTCCTCGGAAGAGGAATTGTAATTCACATAAAACCACTTTCTGCCGGCCGCCCACTTGTCTCCGATAACAGTTACCGATGTGCCCTTTTTAAGCTTGAGATTAACTCCGTCTTTGCTTACAACAGTAGTGTAATCCGACTGGTAAACATATGAAGTTTTTATAAGTGTAGCCGGCACTGATATGGGATCATAGGTAACCTCGGTACGGTACTCGCCGGCCGCACGTGATGATGTGGGCAGATAAGGATTTGCCGATAATATCATAGAAAAAACAACCATCATACTGACGATCAGTCTTCTGATATTACATCTTTTAAATGCTGTATCAGATGATGATTTACGGATACATCTGTTATGTGTAGAGTTTTTATTATTCAACATGAAACCTCCCTTGATTATTTATAATAATATACATAAATAATTAATCTTTATAATGACTTTCAAATATCTATATAATTATATGTTTTTTTCTCTATCCTACTAATCGAGATCTGCCACCACGGTTTAAGCATTTTTAACAACTATATAATACCTCTCGGATTCACCTGTCGGCTCACTCTTTAAATCTGAACCGAACGCCTCTACAAACTGAAGTCCGGCCTTCTCTATGATAGGTTTCAGATAGTCGATCTCATATGCTTTCTGGTAGTGAGCCTCCTCACTTTTTTCATATAAACCATCAGTATTTTTCTTAAAAATAGTAAGCATATATTCGTTTATGCTCTCTTCCTCGTAATAATAGTTCTCCCAGATATAACTGACATCATCATCCTGCTCAACCCAAGTCTGATTGCCAATGATCTGGGTGTAACAATAACTTGTTTTCAGATCAAATATGTAATACCCACCCGGCTTCAGATATCTCTTCACCCGATCAAACAGATCCTCGAGCTGCTGATCATGAAGCAGATAGTTCACGGAATCGCAGACACTTATCATGGCATCCACCGGCTCATCGAGCTCAAGCTCCTCCATCGGCTGTTCAAGATAAATGATATCCGATCCGGTCTCCTCTTTTTTCATATTTGCAAGAGACAACATCTCGGGAGATATGTCCACACCGATCATCGAGTAGCCCGCCGAGGCGAAAAACTCAGTCATCGTCCCTGTCCCGCAGCCGAGCTCACAGATCGTCCCTCCGTCGATACCCTTCTCCTGCAGGTATGCATGCAGACGCTCAAACCACTCCTCATACGGGATGTTGTCCATCACCTGATCATAAACGCTCGATAAGTTCTCGTACATAAAAATTATACCTTTCCTTCCGTCTGCCCTACTACACTCTCATCCAATCCGGCATTTCCCATGGATTTTCATGAGATTGATTCGGATCTATATACCGATATACCAGTGCTCATACGGGAGCGGCGTTTCGCATGCATATCCGACGACGCTTCATACGCGTCGCTCGGGATGCATGTCGAAACAAAAGCGCTCCCGGTATCCTACTGATCAAACCGCTATCTCCTTACCAATATCAAACGAATAAATCCATGCCTCTTTAACCGGACTCCCAAGCGTAGTAGTAAGCGCCCTGCGATACCACTCAAGCTGCGTCGCATACCGCTCCTTGAGTATCTCAGCGGGTTCCATACCGGCGTCTGATTCTGAGTTACGACCGCCGTTTGTCACCCGATCAGTCTTATAGTCCATCAGCACGACACCATCTCCCTCCTCGAAGAAGGCATCTATGACACCCTGGATCATAACAGTTGTATCCTCCGGCTCGTCCACCGCCTCCGGATAAACATCCGTCAGCGGCACACTCAGAGTGAACTGCTGCTCCCTGTGAAGAAGTTCCTTCACCGCTGCCGCTATCATCCTCTGTCCGAGCCCGCTTTTGAAAAATGCTATGATCGCGGACTCGTCTGCGATATGTCTCTCCGCCTCCGGCAGATACTCTCTGTCTACCAACAGATCGAGCTCCCCGGTCAGTCTATCACTCCACTCGTCATCACCCGCTGCCTCCATACCGTCAAACGCAGTAAAGTCGATAGTAGCCATGATGTGATGAGTGATAGTTCCACGTTCTGCTGCCGTATACTTTTTCTTTTTGCTCTCTCGCATAAACAGGGGCAAGTCTGTTTCATCATCTCTCCGCTTAATCGCCGGTTTATCTTCAGGTGATGATTTAAACGTTCTATCTGATTTATCTTCAGCTGATGATTTACCAAGTCTATGCGATTTATCTTCAGCTGATCCTTTACTGGCCGGCCCGGCTTCACCGGTAACATCTACGCTTTCTTCCAATCCTTCTGCTGAGATCAAATCTGCCACGGACTCTGTCTCATCCTCGCTCATCAT
>JAFSTZ010000037.1 GCA_017445525.1 Eubacterium sp. | reverse complement strand
GGTAAGGCAGCTGTCCAACTCCGTAAAGTGGCAGCAGTGTGTCGAGGCGATGGTGGCTGACGGGGTGGATACCTTTTATGAGATCGGGCCGGGGAAGACGCTGGCGGGGTTCAATAAAAGGATCGGCAAATCCCTCGGCTGCGCGTTGACGACGATACGGATATCAACATACGAGGATATAGAGGTAAACTTTTAAGTAATTGACGAAATACAACGCAGCTTCTGTATGCCCTACGGACTTCGTTCGCACCATTTCGGGTGCGCAGCGGTGTGCGGCTTGAAAAGACCAAGCCTGCGCACCGGCGTACCCGAGAGGTCCTCCGGGCATAGCAGAAGCCTGCTATCGTATTTCGCGGGAACTCTTTTGAAAGGAGAACTTATATGGGGATGTTAGATGATAAGGTAGCCGTCGTGACCGGGGCCAGCCGTGGGATTGGTGCGGCGATCGCCAAGGGGATGGCTGATGAGGGGGCTTTCGTGGTTGTGAACTATAACGGGTCACAGGAGAAGGCTGAGGAAGTTGTCAGTGAGATCAAGGCAGGCGGCGGAGATGCAGTTGCTGTTAAGTGTGATGTATCTGATGCGGCGGCAGCCGAGGCATTTATAAAAGATATAGTAAAGGAATACGGTGGGATCGATATCCTCGTGAACAATGCCGGGATCAACAGGGACGGTCTGCTGATGGGTATGAAGGAAGCGGATTTTGATGATGTTTTAAGGACCAATCTTAAGGGAACTTATAACTGCTGCAGGCAGGTCGTCAGACCTATGATGAAGAAGAGAGCCGGCAGGATCATCAATATGGCTTCTGTTGCAGGTGTTATCGGAAATGCCGGGCAGGTCAACTATGCGGCATCAAAGGCGGGTGTTATCGGACTGACAAAGTCGGTTGCAAAGGAGGTTGCCTCCAGGGGTATCACCTGCAATGCGATCGCGCCCGGATTTATAAAGACAGATATGACGGATGCCCTGCCGGATTCCGTAAAGGAAGAGGCAGTGGGACAGATACCTCTCGGACGTTTCGGTGAGCCGGAGGATATAGCTCAGATGGCAGTTTTCCTGGCGTCTGACAAGGCCGGTTATATCACGGGACAGGTAATATGCGTTGATGGTGGGATCGCTTGATATGGTAGTGAGACAGATAAATAAAGTGTTCGGCTCCGGATGGGCGATCTGATCATCGATCGATAGTCAGGGATCGTGTAGGCGGAGAGAAAGTAACGAAAGGAGAAAGTGATGGAAAGAAGAGTAGTAATTACCGGGATGGGGGCTGTGACTCCTATTGGAAATGATGTAAAAACTTTTTGGGAGAATGCCAAAAAAGGTGTTGTAGGTATCGGACCGATAACCAAGTTTGACACGACCGGATACAAGGCGACCCTTGCCGGTGAGGTCAAGGACTTTGAGATGCCTGAGTGCGTTGATAAAAAGGCTGCCAGGAGGATGGAGGACTTTGCAAAGTATGCGGTTGCCGCTGCTGCCGAGGCACTGGCTGACTCCGGGATCGACATGGAGAAAGAAGATGCGTATCGTGTAGGAGCCTGCGTAGGAAGCGGTATCGGATCTCTGCAGAGTATTGAGAGAAACTCATTCAGGTTGAGAGACAAAGGACCCGGACGAGTAGAGCCTCTGATGATCCCGGGACTTATCTCCAACATAGCTGCCGGAAACATCGCTATACAGTTTGGTCTTAAGGGTAAAAATATGAGCGTTGCCACAGCGTGCGCTACCGGAAACCACAACATCGGCGAGGCTTTCAGATCCATAAAATACGGCGAGGCTGAGGTTATGCTCGCCGGCGGTGGAGAGAACACTATCTGTGATCTCGGTATCGCTGCTTTTGTAGGGCTGAATGCTCTTGCTACAACAGATGATCCGAAGCGTGCATCCATACCTTTTGATGTTGACAGAGGTGGATTTGTTATGGCAGAGGGAGCTGGCATACTTGTTCTCGAGGAGCTCGAGCATGCCAAGAGCAGAGGAGCTCATATCTATGCCGAGATGGTAGGTTACGGTGCAACCTCTGATGCGTTCCATCTGACCGCACCGTCAGAGGATGGCGACGGCGCAGCGAAGGCTATGACATATGCGCTTGAGGATGCAGGACTGAAACCTGAGGATGTTGATTATATAAATGCTCACGGTACCAGTACTCATATGAATGATGCGACCGAGACCAAGGCTATCAAAAAGGCTTTCGGTGATCATGCAAAGAAGGTAAAGGTCAACTCGACCAAGTCGCTTGTAGGACATATGCTCGGAGCTGCCGGAGGAGTTGAGGCGGTTGCATGTATCAAGTCCATAAACGACGGATTTATCCATGTGAATGCAGGGCTTGTAAACCAGGATCCCGAGTGCGACTTAGATGTTGTCAAGGACCAGGGGATCGACTATGATGTGAATGTTGTTCTCAGCAATTCACTTGGATTTGGCGGTCACAACGCTTCGGTTATTTTTAAGAAATATAAATAAAAGTAACTGAGCTGTGCAGTGACAGCTGTGGATAGTAATAATAAATATTCAGGAGATAAAGAAAATGAAACTATCTAAGCTTATCGGAGAGCGTTTCAAAGATAAACCTACCGACTGCGTCATCGACTCTCACGCTCTCATGATGCGCGGCGGTTATATGAAGGATATCGCAAAGGGTATCTACTCACAGTATCCACCTCTGAAGAGGATCTGCCAGAAGATAGAAAACATCATCCGCGAGGAGATGGATGCTATCGACGGACAGGAGGTGCTCTTCCCGGTTGTCATGTCTTCGACCATATGGGAGGAGTCAGGCAGGTACGAGAGTATCGGTCAGGAGATGCTGCGTTTTACCGATAGAAATGGTGCAAAGATGCTTCTCGGTATGACTCACGAGGAGGCAGCGGTCCATCTTGTGAGAGATTACGCAAACAGCTACCAGAACTATCCTTTTATGATATATCAGATCCAGACGAAGTTCAGGGATGAGGCCAGACCGAGAGCCGGACTTATCCGTGTGCGCGAGTTTACCATGAAAGATGCGTATTCTTTCCATACATCTCAGGAGGATCTGGAGGCATACTACCAGGTAGTTTATGATGCATACAACAGGATATTTGCGAGAGCAGGAGTGCCCGAGGTCATCACTGTTGCTTCGGACAGCGGCATGATGGGTGGTTCCGTAGCTCACGAGTATATGCTTCTCACACCGGTAGGGGAGGATTCTCTCGCTATCTGTGAGGATGAGGCCTGTGATTACCGTGCAAACATGGAGGCTGCAAAGTCTATTATTAACAATCAGAAAAATGGTTCCGATGAGGAACTTAAAGAGGTTTATACACCGAATATCCAGACGATAGAAGAGATATGTGGTTTTCTGAAGACTCCGCTCGAGCAGTCCTGCAAAGCAGTTATTTATCAGAAAAATGTTGACGACGAGTTTGTGGTTATCTTTATAAGGGGTGACCTCGACGTAAATGAGACAAAGCTCACCAACTATCTCGGAGAGGCTGTGCATCCGGGTGTGATCACTCCGGAGTGCGGACTTCATGCCGGATATACGGGACCTGTCGGACTCAAGGTTGCCGGCAAGCCTACCGTGATCTATGATGAATCGCTGAAGGGCACCAACAATCTGTCATGCGGAGCAAACAAGGATGAGTACCACTACACTGGTCTTTGTATGGAGAGAGATATCCCTGATGCTGAGTATGTGGATGTAGCCAAGATCACTGAGGGTGGTATCTGTCCGAAGTGCGGCAAGCCGACTATCACTATAAAGCGCGGTATCGAGGTTGGAAATATCTTCCAGCTCGGAACCAAGTATACCAAGTCCATGCATATGACTTATCTGGATGCCGATGGCAAGGAGCAGACGCCTATCATGGGCTGCTATGGTATCGGTGTGGGTCGTCTGGCGGCTTCGGTATGTGAGGCACATCACGATGAGTACGGTCCGATCTGGCCTATATCCATCGCACCGTGGCAGGTTCATCTGTGCTGCCTGCGTGCTGATGATCAGGCTACTCACGACTTTGCCGACAAGCTCTATGCAGATCTGCAGAAGCAGGGCGTAGAGGTGATCTACGATGACAGAAATGCCAGACCGGGAGTCATGTTCTCCGATGCGGACCTCCTCGGTGTGCCGATCCGTCTTGTGGTCAGTCCGAGAAATATGGGCGAGGGAGTTGTCGAGGTTGTTACACGAGATAAGTCAGTCCAGGAGAAAGTTGCTACCGGCGAAATCATCGCTTATACGAATGAGTTGATAAATAAGTTGTCTGGTAAATAACTTAGAAGGAGATAAAATATGTTATTAAATCAAGACGAGATAAAAGCGATCATCCCTCACCGTGAACCGTTTCTACTGGTTGACGAGATCGAGGAGATGGAGCCGGGCGTGAAGGCGGTCGGATATAAAAATGTGACCGGTGAGGAGGGCTTTTTCAGAGGCCACTTTCCGGAGTATCCCGTGATGCCGGGTGTGCTGATCGTGGAGGCTTTGGCTCAGGTCGGTGCCGTATCGGTACTGTCGCTCGAGGAGAACAAGGGCAAACTTGCGTTTTTCGGAGGCATTGATAAGGCGAAGTTTCGCAGGCAGGTGCGTCCCGGGGACAGACTGAAACTTGAGGTTGAGATCATCAAATGCAAGGGACCCATGGGCATCGGCAAGGCTCTCGCAACTGTCGACGGTGAGAAGGCAGCGGAGGCGGAGATCAAGTTTATGATCGCAGATGCGTGATTCTTTTGCTTGGCAAATTCGAAATGAGAGTATGGTTTTTGCTTGGCAAATTCAAAATGAAAGTATAGTTTTTGCTTGGCAAATTTGAAATGAAGGCATGTTTTTTGCTTGACATTTTTAAAATGGAGTATTATAATCAGGGCGTAAACAGCGGGTTTGCGTCCTTTTTTGTTTTGTAGAAAAAGAGGATAGCTTATACATCGTAGCTACGGAGGATAAACATGTACATAAAGAGGAAAATAGATGATTATCTCCTTAAGTGGGCCGATGATTCATCCAAAAAGCCACTTGTTATACGTGGAGTGAGACAGTGTGGGAAGACATCGGCTGTCAGAAAACTGGCTGAGTCTTTTGAATCATATATAGAGATAAACCTGGACAAATCTCCGAGATACAGGGATATATTTGATGGTGAGATGGATATAAATCAAATCATATCCGAGATAGAGATTGTGAGCGGAAACAGAGTCATTTCCGGAAAAACATTGATTTTTATTGATGAAATACAGGAAGAGCCTCGTGCTATCGCAGCGCTCAGATATTTTTATGAGGACAGACCCGATATACATGTTATAGCAGCGGGATCACTGCTCGAGGTAGTGCTGGGTGGTAAAAAAGGAAATAAAGCTATTGATTTTCCGGTGGGCAGAGTTCGAAGCATCTATATGTATCCGTTCTCTTTTCCGGAATTTTTGATAGGTGTGGGACAGGATATTCTTTATGATCATTTGACGGATGAAGAAAAGAGACCACTGGATGAGAAAGCTCATGAAAAGCTTCTTGAGTTTTATAAAGAGTTTTTGGTAGTAGGAGGAATGCCGGAGGCGGTTGCTACATATGTTGATACCCATAGTTTGCTTGAATGTCAGAGGGTTCACAGGGATATTGTAACCAGTTTTTTGGATGATTTTGAAAAATATTCCGGCACCATCCCAGCCAATACTATACGAAGAGTATTTGAGTTTTCCATAAGAAATATATGTTCGCAAACCAAGGCTTCATCAGCTATAAGCGGTGTAAGTGCATATACTTTTGATGAATGTATAAGGATACTTCGCAGATCCGGTTTGGTATATCCGGTTAAAGCAAGCTCATGTGAAACGCTTCCTCTCGGCGCTTCGGAAAAAGAGAGCAACAAAAAACTTATAATTTTTGACAGTGGAGTGTATCTTACGGAACGGAAACTTGATGTGGGAGAATTGTTAGCCTCCGATGTTTTTGATGTTATAAATAAGGGCGATGTTGTTGAAATGCAAACCGGCTTGGAGATGATCAAAGCCTGCGAACCGTTTAGGGATACTGATCTATACTATTGGTACAGACAGGGAGCAAACGCTGAGGTGGACTATATCACAGAGAAAGAAAACACTGTTATACCAATAGAGGTAAAATCATCCGGAAAGGGCAGCATGCAGAGCATGAGAAGCTTTTTGAAAACTCATCCTAAATCACCATATGGAATCAGAGTTTCTCTTGAGAATTATACAGAATATGACGATATACATGTAGTGCCGGTATATGCGGCAGGATTGATATGACGATCGGTCACGTACATGGATTATCAAAAATGGAAAGCGTTGTCTGTGACTACAACACTGTGTGATATTCTATTGACAAAAAGGGAGGAAAAACCATGCAAGGGAAGTTGAAGAGAAAAGGTTTGGCATTCATACTGGCGCTGTCTATGATGGTGCCGGTTTCTTATGTGCCGGAGGCAAAAGCTGCGGAGCTGCAGGTATATTTGTCTGAAAAGTTCCAGATCAGTAATATGGAGAAGATGATCTGTGATGATATAGAACTTGCTGATAGAGACACTTTGCTTGAAGGCTACATCGAGGAAAAGGCAGAGGAGATCTCAGGTAAAGAAATCGATATCACTGACGGTGAAGAAG
>JAFSTZ010000308.1 GCA_017445525.1 Eubacterium sp. | reverse complement strand
GTATCAGCTCTCTGGCATGTCTCCACTTCACCTCCGAGCTTGACCTTCCATTCCTCGGAAACATGCATGGCATCCCATCTTCCCATGTATTCCTTCTCGATGATAGAAAGATGTTTCAGTGAAGCCGATATAACCTCGGCCTGTCTGGGATATTTATTTTCAACAAATGCAGCTCTTCTCCTAAATGCCAGATCGCCCGCAAGCCCGGAAAGCTTTTTCTCATCCTCCCAGTCATCCTTAAGATGGCCATAGGACAGAAGTATGTTCATATCAGCAGCATACTCTGTAACCTCAGAGCATATCTGCGGTTTTCTGCGCACGGGATGTATCGGACAGTGTCTTTTCTTCATCTCAAGCTTCGGTTCATACAGTGAACCCAAGAGCAAAATGAGAAATGTCATATCATAGGTCAGCGTAAATCCCGCTGAAAGGCCGTATTTCTTTCTCAATATATGACAAAGCCCACAATAGTATCCTTTATATTCAGTATACTCTCTCAATTTCAGTTCAGGCTTGTTCACAACAACATATCCAAACATAATTATAAATCCTTTCAAACCGCATGCAGTCCTGTGAATAATCGAGTAGGGGGATTTATCCACCTACTCGCTGCGCCGCCCGCGTGCAGCATCGCTGCAAATAACCATGTGCGGGCGTGTGCATAATAAATAGGCTCTCCAAAAGGAAAGCCTATCATATATCGGTAATCCTGTCAATATTATTTATATAGAGTAACACTCATATCTTTGATACTGGACGCAAGACCCTTGACATCTTCTATGGTAGCATTGATCTCCTCCATGCTTGCGCTCTGCGTCGAGATACTCTCGCTTATCTCAGTGATCCTTTCCATGACATCTTTGATACGCGAGTTCATATCACCGAGAATCTGTGAGATATTGCTGGTAGTCTCCTGCGTTGATGATGCCAGAGACTGAACTTCGCTTGCAACGACCGCAAAGCCTTTGCCGGCCTCTCCAGCTCTTGCAGCCTCGATAGAAGCATTCAGAGACAACAGATTGGTCTGGGCAGCTATACTCTCGATGATCTTTATGATCTCCATGGAATCATCTACTGCCTTCTCTATAGCAGCCGACTCTTCAGCTATCTGAGTCTGATTGGTAGCTACCTCCTGCATCTTTGTTGATGCATCACCGACTGCTGTCGCAACATCATCTATACTCTCAGTCAGAGATTTGATAGCAGGCTCAAGCTGATCCTCAAACTGGTTCTCATGACTCTTTTCGTCATTTATATCCAAGATGGTTCCGGCAGCCATAACCGGTGTTCTGCCTTCCCAAACTACATAGCTTGAAGCACGTACCCAGATCCACTCACCATTTTTATGCTTCAGACGATACTCCATATCAAATACCGTCGCACCACTGGGGTCAGCCATCTGTTTACCCATGGCAGCAGATGCCCCCTCAACGTCATCAGGATGGATCTTGGTGATCCATGTACCCATGATATCGGGCCACTCCGGAGAGTTAGGAGAGTATCCGAGTATCTTCTTGAACTGATCAGAGTAAACCATGGGAGAATTGACATCATCGATAGCATACTTTGTCAGATCCATACTCCATGATCCTTCAAGCATCATCTTGTCAACTGCTTCCTGCCGTCTGGTGTCATGAATAAGCTTTTCCTCGGTCTTTAACTTGTCATCAATATCAAAGAACGTTCCTATAAATACCTCCGGCGTGCCATCCTTTCTGCGCAGGCACTCTCCTGCAGCATGGAACATATGGTATTCGCCACTCTTCATCAAAAGTCTGTAATCAACATCATATATAGCGTTCTTGCTTGCAACGGCATTACCAAATGCCTCATATACAGCCGGCGCATCATCCGGATGAATGATCTTTCCTAGTCCGTCATTCTCATCAGGAAGCTCAGTCTTGCTGTAACCAAGTACTCTTCTCATCTCATCGGTAAACAAAACCGAACTCTGATTGCCTTTTTCATCAAAATAAGCTATCCAAATAGCAAGATGTGTAGACTTGTTTACCGACTCCAGCATCCTGAAAAGCATATCCTGACTTGTCTTGCTCTCAGCAAGCTCTGCTTCAAGAGAAGCAATCTTGTTTTGAAGTTCAAGAATCTCGGCCTTTTTTCCCATATGACCCTCCAATCCACGAAACTGAATCTGATATTCGTTTCCGCATAAAATATGTATTTATTATATCGCATGTGTCGCATAAAATCAAGTCATAATTGAAATCAGCCTCTATTCTGCGCATCCACGATGTTTTCTGACTGATACATCTTGCGAAGCTTTGGTTTTTCTATCTTACCTGTTGCATTTCTCGGGACATCAGCGAAAAATATCTTTTTCGGACGCTTATATCTCGGAAGCTGCTTACAGAAGTTATTTATATCATCCTCATTGCAGCTCGAATCCGGCACAAGCTCGATGATCGCTGCTGCTATCTCACCGAGTCTCTCGTCCTGAAGACCGATAACCGCAACATCCTTTACCGGCTCGTACTTACTGATAAAGTTTTCTATCTGAACCGGATAGATATTCTCGCCTCCGGATATGATAACATCCTTCTTGCGGTCGACAAGATATATAAATCCATCCTCATCCATCTCAGCCATATCACCGGTATAAAGCCATCCATCGTGCAGAGTTTCTTTGGTTGCCTCTTCATCGTTATAATAGCATACCATCACCCCGGGGCCTTTCACAGCAAGTTCGCCTACCTCGCCCTGAGGAACCTCTTTGCCATTCTCATCGATGATCTTGGTCTCCCAACCATAACCCGGAACTCCGATAGCACCGACCTTATGTATATTCTCTACTCCGAGATGAACACAACCCGGTCCTATGGACTCTGAAAGACCGTAATTCGTATCGTACTGATGATTCGGAAAATACTCCATCCAACGCTTGATGAGAGACTGCGGCACAGGCTGTGCTCCTATATGCATAAGTCTCCACTGATCAAGATGATAATCTTCTATCTTCAGTCTCTTCGCATCCAGTTCAACCAGGATATCCTGAGCCCACGGCACCAAAAGCCATACGATAGTACATTTTTCATTGGAAACAGTCTCCAGTATGGTCTGCGGGTTTACTCCCCTCAGAAGCACCGCCTTGCTGCCGCTTATCAGGCTGCCAAACCAGTGCATCTTGGCACCGGTATGGTAGAGAGGAGGTATACATAAGAATACATCATCCCTCGTCTGACCATGATGCATCTGCTCACACTTACATGAATGTACCAAAGCCCTGTGTTTATGAAGGATGGCCTTGGGGAATCCCGTAGTTCCTGAAGAAAAGTATATCGCCGCATCATCATCATCCGTGATCGGTATCCCCGGTGAAAGTGATGCACAGTTTGCCGCCAGCTTATCATAATCCTCAGCAAAGCTCGGACAATCACCGCCGACATAAAACAAAAGTCTGTTTACACTTATAGAATCAGCTATCTCCTCAACTCGACCTATAAACTCAGGTCCGAATACGAGTACATTCACCTCAGCCAGATCCAGACAATACTCAATCTCATCCGGTGCATATCTGAAGTTGAGCGGCACTGCCAGAGCGCCTGTCTTCAATATACCAAAGTATATCGGAAGCCACTCCAAACAGTTCATCAAAAGTATGGCTACCTTGTCTCCCTTTCCTATACCTCTTGATATCAAAAGCTGTGCAAAACGGTTTGCCTTTTCATCAAAAACCTGCCAGGTTATCTCCCTGCGATAGTGAGTAGTAGGATTACCCTCTATAAGATTGTACTCTCTCCATGTCACACGATGTTTTTCCTGTATCTCCGGATTAATCTCCACAAGACAGACGTCATTGGGATAAAGGCTCGCATTCTTCTCAAGAAATTGTGTTATTGGCATCTGATATTTCCTCCCCTATTACTCCTCTATGTCGGCGTTGTGGAACACACTTTGCACATCGTCCTCTTCGTCAAGAAGATCAAGTATCCTTTCGAACTGCTTCTTATCATCCTCAGAAGTAAGAGTAACATAGTTCTGCGGGATCATGGTCACCTCTGCCTGTGCCATAGGAACTCCTTCCTTTTCCAGAGCCTCTCTTACTGCAGAAAAATCAGCCGGTGCCGTCAATATCTCATATGAATCTTCTTCCTCAGAAAAATCCTCTGCACCCGCATCAAGAGCCATCATCATAAAATCATCCGGATCGGTCTCATACTCCTCCTTGTCCACGAGGATCTGACCTTTCTCATCAAACATATATGACACACAGCCCGTAGTTCCGACATTTCCGCCGCCCTTGGTGAATGCGTTTCTGACATTGGCTGCGGTACGGTTTTTATTGTCTGTCAGCGCTTCTACTATGATAGCGGTACCGCCGGGACCGTAACCCTCATATACGCAGGATACGTAGTTTACCGCATCCACATCGCCGGCTGCTTTCTTTATACCACGCTCGATGGTATCGTTTGGCATGTTGTTTGCCTTTGCTTTAGCGATAACATCGCGGAGCTTTGAGTTGGCTGCCGGATCGGGGCCGCCTTCCTTTACCGCAACGGCGATCTCACGACCGATAACGGTGAATATCTTGCCGCGCGCTGCATCGTTCTTCTCCTTTTTATGCTTGATGTTGCTGAATTTACTGTGTCCTGACATAGTTTCTTCCTCCTGGTATTCTTAAGCGTATCGTATACTAAACACCTAACTTAACTCTCATCTTTTCGTAGAAACTGACCTCTCCAATATGGATCATATCAAAGGTTTCGTCCGCCTTACGGATGATAAACTCATCTCCCGAGGTTGCTTCACCCAGCAGCTGACCGTCACCGCGTATGGCTGCCTCATCTGAAAAAGCTGTTTTGGTGCGATCGATCTTCAGCCTGATGACGCATGTGGATGAGACGATCAGCGGCTTTTTACTGAGCGAGTGCGGACATATCGGTGTGATGATCAGCGCCTCCATATCCGGTGCAAGTATCGGTCCCTGTGCAGACAGATTGTATGCGGTAGATCCTGTTGGCGTTGATATCAGTATTCCGTCAGCTGCATACGTGTCCACATAGGTATCATCAACATATACACTGGTCGTTACCATATGCCCGAAATCACGCTTGCAGACAACGAACTCATTTATGACCGGTCCAACCTTGCGTATATCATCTCCCTGACGTATCTCACATGAAAGAGCCATGCGGGTTTCACATGAATAATTCCCCTTCAATAATTCATCGAGTGCCTGATGGAGCCTCGGTCTCTCTACCTCGGTCAGAAATCCGAGCGTCCCGAAGTTCACACCAAGTATAGGTATATCCTTCCCTGCCACCTGCTTGGCAGCCTGGATCACGGTTCCGTCACCACCGAGCACAAGAACGATATCCGCCTTTTTATCATGAATCTTCGACACATCGGATATGATACTTACTGAAGACACTTCGTTCCCCAGGTAACGCTTTATCTCATTGGCAGTCTCCTGACCCGGCTCTTTCTTTTTATCAAAGAGGATGACGATATCTTCCATACCGACTCTCCTTCCGTCAATTACGGTGATACGAGACGACAAAAGTTCAACTTGCTTATTCTATCACAAAAACAACACTATGGCAAGAACAAAGTATCAAAACTCATGTGCTCAACTCCTCATGTGCCGATGAAACCAGAGTTTTTATCATATCATCCGAAACGTCTATCCCCTTTGCCGACGCATCACATGAGCCATCTTTACTATCAGTACTCAGGTGCAACAAATACTCGATAT
>JAFSTZ010000307.1 GCA_017445525.1 Eubacterium sp. | reverse complement strand
CTCTCAACATCTGGGAGTGTGAGGAGTGCGGTGAGCAGATCGCTATCGGTTCGAGAGAGGAGCTTGCCGAGAAGTCGGGCAATCCCGATGCTAAAAATGTTGAGCTTCATCGTCCGTATATAGACGAGATCACCTGTACCTGTCCGAAGTGCGGCAAGACCATGCGCAGGGTTCCGGAGGTTATAGACTGCTGGTTTGATTCCGGCGCGATGCCTTTTGCACAGCACCACTATCCTTTTGAGAACAAGGAGCTTTTTGAGGCACAGTTCCCTGCTCAGTTCATATCCGAGGCAGTGGATCAGACGAGAGGATGGTTCTACTCGCTTTTGGCTGAGTCCACACTGCTCTTTAACAAGGCTCCTTATGAGAACGTCATCGTCCTCGGACATGTCCAGGACAAGGACGGACAGAAGATGAGCAAGAGCAAGGGCAACGCAGTTGATCCGATGGAGGCACTGAAGAAGTTCGGAGCTGATGCTATACGGTGGTATTTTTATATCAATTCCGCACCGTGGCTGCCGAACCGCTTCCACGAGAAGGCAGTTATCGAGGGACAGAGAAAGTTCATGGGTACACTCTGGAACACTTATGCGTTCTTCGTACTCTATGCAAATATCGATGATTTTGATGCAACAAAATATGAGTTAAAAACAGATGAGATATCTGTTATGGATAAATGGCTTTTGTCCAAGCTGAACTCCACTGTGAAAGAGGTTGATGACAACCTCATGAACTACAGGATACCGGAGACAGCCAAAGCGCTTACGGCCTTTGTTGACGATATGAGCAACTGGTATGTCAGACGCTGTCGCGAGAGATTCTGGGCCAAGGGCATGGAGCAGGACAAGATAAATGCTTACATGACTCTGTATACGGCTTTGGTTACCATAGCAAAGGCAGCCGCGCCGATGATACCATTTATGTCGGAGAGCATATACCAGAATCTGGTGCGCGAGATCGACAAAGATACTCCCGAGTCAGTTCATCTGTGTGACTTCCCCGAGGTTGATGAGAAGCTCATCGATACCGATCTTGAGACCAAGATGGATGAGCTGCTCCAGATAGTTGTCCTCGGACGTGCGGCGAGAAATACCGCCAACATCAAAAACCGTCAGCCGGTAGGCAAGATATTTGTAAAGGCGGACGGCGAGCTGTCTGACTTCTACAAGGATATCATCGCAGACGAGCTGAACGTAAAAGAGGTTGTATTTACCGATGATGTGGCAGAGTTTACGGACTATGAGATCAAGCCGAACTTCAAGACTCTCGGCAAGCGTTTCGGGCCGAAGATAAACAAAGTCAAGGAGATCCTGGCAGGACTTGACGGAGCGCAGGCCATGGCAGAGCTCGATGAGAAGAACGAAGTTAAGATCAACCTTGACGGACTTGATGAGTTCATCGCCAGAGAGGATCTCGTGATCGAGTCCAAACAGACGGACAGCTTTGTCAGCGAGACGGATCGCGGTATCACGGTCGTTATCGATACGAACCTGACAGAGGAGCTTATCGAGGAGGGATTTGTGCGCGAGCTGATATCCAAGATACAGACCATGCGTAAGGACGCTGACTATGAGGTGATGGATCATATCCGTGTCTATGTCGACGGTAACGATCGCATCCGTGATATTTTTAAGAATAATGAAGAGTCTATAAAGCATGATGTATTGGCTACCGAGGTGGCTTATGATACAAAGGGCGGGCAGTCAAAGGAGTGGAGTATAAATGGAGAGACTGTAGTCCTTGGAACGGAGAAACTGTAAACATAGGATCAGGAAAGGAAACGGGTTATGTCGACAAAAAGGATACTTACTGATGAGGAAAGAAAAGAAAAACTGATGGGCGAGATAGAGTATTACATGAAGATACTCTTCCGCAGAACCATCACTGAGGCGACTCCGCAGCAGATGTTCCAGGCTGTTTCATTTGCTCTGAAGGACGATGTAGTAGATGACTGGATGGCGACTCATAAAAAGTACGACAAGGATGATGTAAAGACTGTATACTATCTTTCCATGGAGTTTCTGATGGGAAGAGCGCTCGGTAACATCATCATCAATCTCAAAAAGGACAAGATCGTTCGCGATGTGTTGCAGGATCTCGGATTTGATCTGGATGCGATCGAGGATCAGGAGCCGGATGCAGCTCTCGGAAACGGCGGTCTCGGCCGTCTGGCAGCTTGCTTCCTTGACTCACTGTCTACACTCGGATATCCGGCTTACGGCTGCGGTATCAGATATAAATACGGTATGTTCAAGCAGGAGATCCGCGACGGATTTCAGATCGAGACTCCCGATGACTGGTTGAAGGACAGAAATCCGTTTGAGATCAAGCGTCCGGAGTACTCTGTTGAGGTTCGCTTCGGTGGATATGTAGCAGTCAGAAAGGACGAGAAGACCGGACGTGACAAGTTCGTCCAGGAGGATTATCAGTCCGTTTTGGCTGTTCCGTATGATCTTCCGGTAGTAGGCTACGGAAACCGCATAGTAAACACTCTCCGTATCTGGGATGCGGAGGCTATAGATACCTTCAACCTGGATCACTTTGACAAGGGTGATTATCAGCAGGCAGTTGAGCAGCAGAATCTCGCTCGTACTATCTGCGAGGTGCTCTACCCGAACGACAACCACTATGCCGGCAAGGAGCTGCGTCTGAAGCAGCAGTATTTCTTTGTATCGGCATCGGTACAGCGTGCGGTTGCCAAGTATATGGAGAAGCATGATGATATCCGCGGACTTGCAGATAAGGTATGCTTCCAGTTGAACGATACACATCCTACAGTAACTGTTCCGGAGCTTATGAGGATCCTTCTCGACGAGTATAACCTTGAGTGGGATGATGCGTGGGCAGTTACCAGCAAGGCCTGTGCATACACCAACCATACTATCATGTCAGAGGCTTTGGAGAAATGGCCGCTCGAGCTTTTCTCACGTCTTCTGCCGCGTATCTATCAGATCACCGAGGAGATCAACAGAAGATTTATCCTTGAGATCCAGAAGAAGTATCCGGGTGATATGGAGAAGGTCAGGAAGATGGCTATCGTTTACGATGGTCAGGTCAAGATGGCTCACCTCGCTATTGTGGCAGGCTTCTCCGTAAACGGTGTTGCAAGGCTTCATACGGAGATATTGAAGAATCAGGAGTTGAAAGACTTCTATCAGATGATGCCCGAGAAGTTCAACAACAAGACAAACGGTATCACGCAGAGAAGGTTCCTGCTCCACGGCAATCCTAAGCTTGCCGAGTGGGTCACCGGAAAGATCGGGGATGAGTGGATCACGGATCTTTCACGCATGGAAAAGCTTTCCGTATTTATAGATGATGAGAAAAGCCAGCATGAGTTTATGAATATCAAATATCAGAACAAGGTAAGACTTGCTGAGTACATAAAGGTACACAACGGTATCGAGGTTGATCCG
>JAFSTZ010000306.1 GCA_017445525.1 Eubacterium sp. | reverse complement strand
TCAGTCAGGCTGTGAAGGATAATATAGAAAGATAGGGACATAACAGGAGGTTTTATATGGATTATGAAAGCATGACACTCAAGGAGCTCCGTGACTTGGCAAAGGAAAAGGGGATAGAGAAGACCGCCTCTATGAGAAAGGCTGAGCTTGTGAGTGTTCTTACGAAGTCGGAAGAGACGGCTAAGCCGGCGAAGGCTCCTACACGTAAACTCAAAGCATCTGTAGCTGAAGGCAGAGAGAGGGCCTCCGAGGGAAACAGTTCAAGATCATCTGCCGGTGTAAAAAGGGAGAAGCGTCCTGCTGAGAGTAAGGAGAGGCGTCAGCCGGAGCACCGTGAGAAGCAGAGGTTCGAGCCTCGGGAGAATCAGGTGACCGAGCACCGGGAGAATCAGACGTATGAGCACCGGGAGAGAAGACCGGAGGAACAACAGGACAGAACTGAAAGAACTCCAGAGAATCAGCCTGAGAGAAGTGCAGAGGAACGTCATAAGAATTATGATCCGAGGATGAACGTAAAAGCGCGTTATCATGACGGTTCGGATGGAGTCATCTCCGTGATGAAGGAGAGACAGGTGGTCGAGATCCCGCCGACAGAGCTCAGACAGCTTGACAGCGGGATAACCAAGGAGGGTATCCTCGAGATCATGCCTGAGAGCTACGGATTTATCAGATGTGACAACTATCTGCCGGGCGAGAACGACGTCTATGTTGCACCTCAGTTTATCAGAAGGTTCGGTCTGCGAACAGGTGATGTCATCAAGGGAAATCTCCGTATGCGTACTCAGAATGAGAAGTTCAGCGCACTCCTGTATATGACAAGCGTAAATGACAGGCCACCGGGGTATCTGTATGACAGGAAAAAGTTTGAGACACTGACACCTGTTTTTCCTGATGATCGTATACATCTTGAGATACCTGGCAGCTATGCTTCACTAAGGATGCTTGATCTGATATCACCTATAGGCAAGGGACAGAGAGGTATGATCGTATCCCAGCCGAAGACAGGTAAGACCACCCTGTTAAAGCAGGTTGCAAAGGCTGTAACGAAAAACCATCCGGAGATGAAGATGATCATCTTGTTGATCGACGAGCGTCCCGAGGAGGTTACCGATATAAAGGAATCCATAGAGGGTGATCAGGTAGAGGTCATATACTCGACCTTTGATGAACTTCCGGAGAATCACAAGAGAGTTTCAGAGATGGTTATCGAGAGAGCCAAGCGTCTCGTCGAGGGCGGTGACGATGTGATGATCCTGCTCGACTCCATAACGAGACTTGCAAGAGCTTACAACCTGACGGTGACGCCCAGCGGACGAACGCTATCCGGCGGTCTTGACCCTGCGGCTCTCCATATGCCGAAGAGATTTTTCGGTGCAGCCAGAAATATGCGAGAGGGAGGGAGCCTGACGATACTTGCCACAGCGCTTGTCGATACCGGAAGCCGCATGGATGATGTGGTGTTCGAGGAGTTCAAGGGAACGGGTAATATGGAGCTTGTCCTGGATCGATCACTATCGGAGAAGAGGATATTCCCTGCCATCGATATATCCAAGTCCAGTACCAGACGTGAGGATCTGCTTCTCACGGAGGAAGAGCAGGAGTGCGTCATCAAGATCAGGCGGCTGCTCAGTGGTATGCGCTCTGATCAGGCTATGGAGCAGGTTCTCGAGATGTTCCGTCGCACGAAGAACAATCGTGAGTTTATTGAAATGGTTAAAAAATTGAAAAACTAAAAAATAACACTTGCATTTTGTATGCACTTATGGTAAAATAAGCAAGCGTTTTTGTGGGACATGCGTATAAGCCCGTTGTTTCGGGCAGTCCATAGAGAAGTAGAACAGGAGGTGTATCATGAGAGAGGGAATCCATCCGGAGTACTATCAGGCAAAGGTAGTATGTAACTGCGGCAATGAGTTTGTGACCGGCTCTACCAAAGAGGATATCCATGTCGAGGTTTGCTCGAAGTGCCATCCTTTTTATACCGGACAGCAGAAGGCTACTCAGGCTCGTGGAGCTATCGAGAAGTTCAACCGCAGATATGGCTTGAAATAGCTTTTATAACTTGTATATGAAGAAGGCCAGGTAGAAGCTTGGTCTTCTTTTCGTTATTTAGAAATTATGGCATTAAATGCTGGAACGGACGGTGTTTATGGCTTATTCGGGTATCGGTGGTCAGGCGGTCATCGAAGGCGTGATGATGAAAAACAGGGATCGCTATGCTGTGGCGGTCAGAAAGCCTGACGGAAAGATAGAGATACAAAAGAAACCAAGCAGCAGCCTGAGAGACAGGTATAAGTTTTTTGATCTGCCGATCATCAGGGGTGTGGTTACTTTTGTTGAGTCGTTTACCATGGGGATGGGTGTTCTGAACTATTCCGCTTCTTTTTATGAGGAGGATGAGAAAAAGGATCTCTCCGAGGCTGAACGTAAAAAGGCAGAGAAAAAGGAAAGCATACTTACAGGTATAGTGATGGTGATCGCTATCATCCTTGCGATAGGAATATTTGTACTGGCGCCTTTTTTTGCCATGGAAGCCCTGAAGGAGTGGATACCTTCTCCGGAGCTCAGGGGCTTTTTGGAGGGAGTTCTGAGGGTTATCATCTTTATCGTTTATGTAAAGCTGATAACTCTTGTGGATGATATAAAAAGGCTGTTTATGTATCACGGTGCGGAGCACAAGTCCATAAACTGTGTCGAGAACGGAGAGGATCTGACAGTAGAGAATGTCATGCGTCAGTCAACAGAGCACAGACGCTGCGGAACTTCGTTTCTACTGTTTGTTATGGTCGTATCCATACTTTTCTTTATGTTTATAGTAGTGGGACAGGTTTGGCTCAGGATGCTTTTACGTATCCTGCTGATACCGGTCATAGCCGGGTTGTCCTATGAACTGATAAAGTTTTTGGGAAGTCACGAGGGCAAGTGCGTCTATATCATCTCAAGACCCGGGATGTGGCTTCAGCATCTGACCACGAGGGAGCCGACCGAGGATATCGTCGAGGTGGCTATCGCTTCGGTAAATGCTGTATTTGACTGGAGAGAGTTCCAGGGCAAGCCACCGGCTGAGCCTGAGGAGGAGCCTGAGACACAGACAGAGAGTGCGTCGGAAGCTGAAAATAACGTGGTGGAGAGTGTATCTGGGACGGAAGCAGAGTCCGTACCGGAAACAGAAGCAGCAGAAGTGGTGGAGAGTGTACCTGAGCCGGAAGAACCGGTGACGGATGAAAGCTTTGAGGATGTAGTAGTTGAAGACTTATGAGAGCCTGCTCGGGCAGGCAGTGGCTGAACTGACGGCGGCCGGGGTACCTGAGCCGGATATAAATGCGTGGTATCTCTTGTCTTGGGCGATATCGATCGGTCAGGAGAATACCTGTCAGCTGATGACTGACCGTGAAACTGAGTCAGTGAGTGATACGGAAGGGACTTCCGAGTTGAAAAGCGGTACAGGCTATGAAGATGAAGCCCGTTTTGTTCTGGATTTGGCGAAACAAAGCCCGGACAGAGCGTGGTACCTTATGCATGCCGGTGATGAGGCTGCTGATGAGGTAGAGGAGTGCCTGACGAGGTTTATCGGCTATAGGTGCAAGGGATGTCCGTTGGAGTACATAACTCATTATACGGAGTTTATGGGACTGCCCTTTTATGTGGATCCATCAGTGCTCATACCGAGACAGGATACGGAGTGCCTCGTAGAAGAAGTGATAAAGACAAGCTCCGGAAAGGATATCCTGGATCTCTGTACAGGTTCGGGGTGTATCGCAGTGAGCATATCAAAGCTCGGTGACGCGGGATCCGTTACTGCTACGGACAAATCCAAAGAGGCGCTTAAGGTGGCCGGTATAAATGCTGCGATAAATGACACGGATATCAGATTCCTTCAGGGCGATATGTTCAAGGCTCTGGGCGGAACGGATGATACATACAGAGGGTTTGATATCATCACTTGCAATCCGCCTTATATAAGAAGATCCGAGATACATGACCTTATGAGGGAGGTCAGGGATTATGAGCCGGTGATGGCGCTTGACGGCGGTGATGACGGTTTGGTCTTTTACAGAAAGATAGCGCTGGAGGCCGGAGCATTTTTACGCAGAAAAGGCATGATCATGATTGAGATAGGATATGATCAGGCAGATGACGTGACACGGCTGTTCAGAGGGTGTCACTTCAAGGATATCAGGGTGATAAAGGATCTCGCGGGGAATGATCGTGTAGTGACGGCTGTAAAGTAGTCTGATGTCTTGATGACAAAGATTCGGGTTATATGTTATAGTTGAGGTGATATGGTATGTTTGAACACTTGGAAGATGTCAGGCTCAGATATGAAGAGGTTTTGGCGGAGCTTTCCGCGCCTGAGATCATGAATGATGCAACTGCCTACAGAAAGAGGATGCAGGAGCAGGCTGAGCTTGAGCCTGTAGTGGAAAAATATCTGGAGTACAAAAAGGTTCAGGAGGACATCTCTGATTCTCTGGCTATGCTTGAAGAGGAGAGCGATGATGAGATCAGGGAGATGGCTAAGGAAGAGCTGACTTTCAGCCGCAGCAGGCTTGAGACGGTGGAGCATGATCTGAGAATACTGCTCCTGCCCAAAGACCCCAATGATGATAAAAATGTCATCGTAGAGATCAGAGCCGGAGCAGGCGGAGACGAGGCGGCGTTGTTTGCAGCGGATCTTTTCAGGATGTATGCAAGATATGCCGAGACTCAGCACTGGAAGATAGATACCATGAACTCCAATGAGAACGGACTCGGAGGATTCAAGGAGATAGTGTTTATGATAACGGGAGCCGGTGCGTACTCGAGACTTAAGTATGAGAGCGGAGTGCACAGGGTTCAGAGGATACCTGTTACTGAGTCAGGAGGGCGTATCCATACCTCTACGGCCACGGTAGCTATCATGCCTGAGGTGGAGGATGTTGAGGTTGAGATAGATATGAACGACTGCCGTTTTGATGTATTCAGGGCGTCCGGAAACGGCGGTCAGTGCGTAAATACCACTGATTCGGCAGTCAGGCTTACACATATCCCGACAGGGATCGTAGTCTCATGTCAGGATGAGAAGAGTCAGTTGAAAAATAAGGACAAGGCACTGAAGGTCCTGAGAGCCAGGCTGTATGAGCTTGAACAGGAAAAGGCTCACAGTGCGGAGGCTGAGCAGAGGAGATCCCAGATAGGAACGGGTGACCGCTCCGAGAAGATCAGGACATACAATTTCCCGCAGGGGAGAGTGACCGATCACAGGATCCATCTGACTATACACAGACTCGATGCCGTGATGAACGGAGACCTTGATGAGGTAATAGACAGTCTGATAGCAGCAGATCAGAGCGCAAAACTCGCGAGGCTCGAATCTGCCTGATGATTGTATTGAATTATTGATCATTATGTAGTATATTATAGTTGAAAGGCAGGTGAGGCGACATGAACATAGAGATACAGTGTTGTGGTCTTGTACTTATGATCACGATATTTGTTATGTATACACTCTCCGGATCAGGTCGCTTCATACTGTATTCGGCCAAGCTTTTTATCGCCGCTCTGCTGGTTTCGATAACAGCCATATGTTTTGACATCACATCCATGGTTGCACTTTACTATATAAATGAGATCCCGCAGTGGCTCACTGAGATCGCATGCAAAGCATATATTATAAGTCTTGTGTTTGAAGCGACCAGCTCATTGGTCTACTCTATGTATGATTGTTTTGTTTATACAAAATACCGCAGGTTTGCATACATCTGTCTGATACTTGATATCATATCGTCCATAGTCATCGCTATCCTGCCGATCAAGTTTAACGTGGATGATCCTTCGCACGCATTCACCGAGGGACCGAGCGTTATGGCTACTTATGTTGCGTGTCTGGGTGTGTTGACGGTTACACTGTTTTTGTTGATCAGATACGGAAAAAGGATGAATGCGCAGCGCCACAGAGCAGTATTATTGTGGGTTTTATCGTGGGTTGTGGCTGCGCTGATACAGTTTTTCAACAACAGCCTGTTGTTGATAGGATTTGCGACTGCTATCGGTATGACAGTACTTTTTGCGGTACTTGAAAACCCTGTAGCCGGCATAGACAGAGTGTTTGGTATATTCAACATGCCCATGCTGTACGAGTATATGTCACAGATGTACAGGAGAAATAAACGCTTTTCGATGATCAGTATCTCCTTCTCATCTCACTCCGGGCTTTTGGAGTCTAACAGGGCACTCAGGTCTTCTCTGGTAGAATACTTCAGGATGAGATCCGACGGAGTGAGAGTATTCAGAAACAACCGGGCCGGATTTGTCCTCATCTTTAATTACGGTGAGATCGATCTTCGTTCTCTTATGAGTGATATGCGAAAGGACTTTGAGAGAGAATGGCAATACGAGGGCAGGACTGAGAGTTCGAGGCTTTTGTCGCCCACATTTTTAATAATGGAAGACTCTTATGTAGTTGACTTTGCATCTCAGGTGTTTGCGCTGAGCAACTATGCTTTCAATAAATCCGTGGATGACACCGGTGCAGTTATCTATCTTGATGATGAGATGGTGAGAGAGGCACATGAGTTTGAAAACCGGAAGATCGAGATGCTGGAGGCTATGAAACAGGACAGGGTTGTCGTTTTCTACCAGCCTATATGGTCAGTTGAGAAGAAGAAGTTTGTTTCCGCCGAGGCACTGGTCAGGATCAGAAGAAAGGATGGCAGCATCATCCCGCCGAATATGTTTATCCCTATAGCCGAGATCACGGGGCATATCCTGGAGCTGGGACGCATGGTGTTTGAGAAGGTCTGCATATTTATACGTGACAACGATCCGAAAGCGCTCGGTATAGAGTACCTGGAGGTGAATCTGTCCGTAAAGCAGTGCGAGAAGACAGAGCTTGCATCCGCATATCAGGCCATCATCAGGAAATACGGTATAGATCCCGGGTATATCAATCTGGAGATAACAGAGTCATCGTCTATCGAGATCAGGCAGAACGTCCTTGACAATATGCATGAGTTGATCAGGTTCGGTATGAATTTCTCACTTGATGACTTCGGCAACGGTCAGTCGAATCTCGACTATATCATCGATATGCCGGTATCCGTGGTGAAGTTCGACAGAACCATGACACAGTCCTATTTTGTCAATGAAAAAGCAAAAATGGTCATGTCCACTATCGTGAAGATGGTGCATGATATGAGACTTAAGATAGTAGCTGAGGGTGTGGAGACAGAAGAGGAGCTAAAGGAACTCGAGAGGATAGGTATAGAGTTCATCCAGGGATTTTACTTTTCAAAGCCTATTCCCGAGCAGGAGTTCATAGCATTTATCAAAAAGAATAATAACTGATATCGAAAGGAGTTTACGGTGAAAAAAGAGGATATGAATATCGTCTGTCTGGATCTGGAGGGAGTGCTGGTGCCGGAGATATGGATCGCTTTTGCTGAGGCGACCGGCATCCCGGAGTTGAAGAGGACGACCAGGGACGAACCCGATTATGACAAGTTGATGAAGTATCGTATCGATATACTTAAGGAGCATGGTCTCGGACTGAAGCAGATACAGGAGACCATAGAGAAGATCGAGCCGCTTGAGGGCGCGAGGGAGTTTATGGATGAGCTGCGCGCGAGAACTCAGGTGATCATCCTCAGTGATACATTTACTCAGTTTGCGGGACCTCTGATGAAAAAGCTCGGATATCCGACTATCTTTTGCAATACGCTTGAGGTCGGTGAGGATGGTTCCATCACCGGTTACAGGATGAGAGTAGAGAAGTCCAAGTACGCCACGGTAAAGGCGCTGCAGTCTATAGGTTTTGAGACGATAGCCAGTGGTGACAGCTTCAATGATCTCGGTATGATAGAAGCTTCAAAGGCAGGATTTTTGTTCAGATCCACTGAGGCGATCCGCGAGGCGCATCCCGAGTTGCCGGCTTTTGAGGAGTATGATGATCTTCTGGCAGCGATCACGGAGGCACTGTAAAGAGAAAAAAATACTTGCCAATCAGGTGCAATTGTGTTAAGATTAATGTAGTAGCGGAGGTTGGTCAAGGATGACCGTAGTTGATCAAAGGAGTGAGAGCTTATGTCACATGGGATGGATATCAGCACACTGAACAGGTTCAATCCTACATCGGCGCTTTTGAGCAGCGGATCCATGAGTGTATCCAATTCATCGATGAGCTGGATGAGCGGACTGAATGATCTTAAGATGATTCAGGGCGGTGCTTATAAGAAGGCACTGAAAAGTGTGTATGATAAGCAGGACAAGGCAGAGGTTCAGAAGTCTGTCAACGATGCGATAGGTGTGCAGGACTTCAGCGATAAAGAAAGCATCAAGAAAAGCCTGTACAACGCAGACGGACAGTTTGATGCACTGTTTTGACTGACTGAACAGACAATTGAAGATGAGATTTAGGAGGGCACGTGGTTGCGTGCCCTCTGACGTTTTTTTATGCACACGGCGCACGAGCAGGGAGGATGATCCTCCTTCTTGATCGCACAGTGCTGCGTGAGGAAGATATGAGAAGGATTTTTGTTCCTTTGGGACAGGTGTCCGATGGCAGTATATCGGTCACCGGAGATGATGTAAAGCATATCAGGGATGTTCTCAGGATGAAGCCCGGAGACAGTGTTACTGCTACATGTGGGCGCGGGGTGGATTATCATTGTGAGATAGACCGGATAGGGGCCGAGGAGATTTCTCTCAGGATCGTGGATGAAACACCGGATGCATCCGAGCTTCCGGTGAGGATAAGCCTGTATCAGGCTTTGCCGAAGGGAGATAAGCTGGAACTTATAGTTCAGAAGGCAGTAGAGCTCGGAGTATATGAGCTGATACCCGTGCGGACCGCCAGGTGTGTGGTAAAGCTTGATGAAGCAAAGGCGGCCAAAAAGCAGATACGTCTGCAGAAGATAGCGGAGGAGGCTGCCAAGCAGAGCGGCAGGGGGATAGTTCCGGAGATAGTGCCGGTTATGGATCTTTCTTCTGCGATCAAAAGATCTGAGTCCTGTGATCATATTTATATACCATATGAGTTGTGTGAGGATTATGCACTTGCGGACAAACTGAGAAAAGGTGTCAGCGAGGGTGCGCGGAGCATCGCCGTGTTCATCGGACCTGAGGGCGGATTTGAGAGCAGTGAGGTCGATGCGGTGATACAGGCAGGAGGAGAGGAGATATCTCTGGGTCATCGGATACTGAGGACGGAGACGGCGGCGATAGCCGTGTTATCACATCTGATGATGACGATAGAGGGGTGTACAGATGGAAGCATATCTTGATAACGCGGCAACTACCCGGGTGCTGCCGGAAGTTGCGGAGCTGATGACTCGTGTTATGACGGAGGATTACGGCAATCCATCCTCGCTTCACGGTAAGGGGTTTGAAGCAGAGAAGTATATACGTACAGCTTCGGAGCAGATAGCAGCAACACTGAAGTGTGAGCCTTCCAATATAGTATTTACGTCGGGAGGCACTGAGAGCAACAATCAGGCGCTCATAGGTACGGCACTTGCAAATAAAAGACGCGGCAGGCATATCATAACTACAGCTTTTGAGCATCCGTCGGTGCATGAGCCTCTGCTTTATCTGGAACAGCAGGGCTTTGAGATCACATTTATACCGGTGGGAAGTGACGGATCGGTATCAAAGGATGTACTTGCGGAGGCACTGAGAGATGACACCATACTCGTTTCGATCATGCTGGTGAACAACGAGGTAGGAGCGATACAGGATATAGATGGACTTGCGGATGTGGTTAAAAAGCATGATCCTGATATAGTCTTTCATACCGATGCGATACAGGCATAGGGGAAGTTCCGCATAAAACCGGCAAAGTCCGGCATCGATCTGATGAGTGTCAGCGGGCACAAGCTACACGGACCAAAGGGAATCGGATTTCTCTATGTGAGGGAAGGGACTAAGCTTCATCCTTATATCCACGGAGGACATCAGCAGAAGAATCGCCGTTCGGGCACGGAGAATGTTCCCGGTATAGCAGGACTCGGTCTTGCTGCCAAGATGGCGTATCGGTCCGTGGATGAGAATTATGACAGGATGAGCAGGCTGCGTGATGACTTTGCGGATAAGCTCAGGCAGATCGACGGGGTTATCGTTCACGCTGACAGGATGTCCGATATGAGTACGGATATGCGGACGTCTCCATCTGACGGGATGTCGGATGTGAGTATGGATATGCAGATATCTTCATCTGAAAGAAGCGGAGTCAGACATATCTCACCGTATATCATCAGCATCGGAGTTGAGGGAGTTAAGTCAGAGGTACTCCTGCATGCTCTCGAGGATAAGGGGATTTATGTCTCATCCGGTTCGGCGTGCTCGTCGAATCACCCGGGGATCAGTGATACACTGACCGCTGTCGGTATACCGAAGGAATATCTCGACTCCACCATACGTATCAGTCTGTCGAGATTTACCACGGAAGAGGAGCTTGATAACACTGTCAAAACCCTGCAGGAACTGCTGCCGGTGTTACGTCGGTTTACAAAAAGATAGATGGAAGGAATCAATATGGCTACAGCATATTTGGTAAAATACGCCGAGATAGGCATCAAAGGAAAGAATCGTTATAAGTTTGAGGACGCTCTGGTGCGTCGTGTCATCAATCGTGTGCAGCGTGCAGACGGTAAGTTTCGGGTGACCAAAGAGCAGGGACGCATCCTGGTTGAGGCGCTGTCGGAGCACGATGAGGACGAGGTTCTCACATCACTTTCACATGTGTTTGGCATATCTCAGATCTGTCCGGTATCGGAGACGGAGGATAAGGATATATCTGCCATCTGTGAAGTTCTGGTAAACCATATCAGGGAACGCATCGGAGATAAGCCATTTACGTTTAAGGTTTTTGCCAAGAGAAGTGACAAGAGCTATCCCATGAAGAGCCCCGATATCTGCGTGGAAGCAGGGGATTACGTGCTCGATCATGTACCGAATGCAACTGTGGATGTCCATGATCCTGAGTACAAGATATTTATAGAGATCAGACGCAGTGCGTATGTGTATCTTTCAGGTTATCCGGGTGCGGGAGGACTTCCTGTGGGGACTGCAGGCAAGGGTATGCTTCTTTTGTCGGGCGGGATCGATTCACCTGTTGCCGGATACAGGATCGCCAAAAGGGGAGTGCAGATAGATGCTGTATACTTTCATGCACCGCCGTACACCAGCGAGAGGGCCAAGCAGAAGGTGGTCGATCTTGCGAAGTTGATCAGTGAGTATACTGAGGCGATAACTCT
>JAFSTZ010000305.1 GCA_017445525.1 Eubacterium sp. | reverse complement strand
TTTAAAAGAACGTCTAAGGTTATCCACAAGGGCTGGCTGGTGCTGTTTATCGTATTTCTGGTTATACTTCCGTTTGCCTGGTATGGCAACGCCAACTACACAACGGTGTACGGAATCGCTGATTCACTGCCGCAGGATCTGCCTTCGGCGGTTGCCAATCACAAGCTTACGGACGATTTCCATATGAGCAACCTTCACATCCTCATGCTTCCGAAGGATCTGGAAAGCAAGGAGAAGAAGGCGATAAATGATCAGGTGAAAAAGGTTGACGGAGTCAAGTGGGTACTGGGCATATCGTCTCTGGTCGGCGAGAAGTTCCCGGAGGCGATGATCCCCGAGAGGCTGCGCAGCAAGCTCTCCGGAGATGAACACGAGATAGAGTTTGTCTGCTCAAAATACCGAACGTCAACTGACGAGGTAAACAACCAGGTTGGTGAGATAAATGATATCATAAAGAAGGTCGACGACCGGGCGATGATCATAGGTGAGGCGCCGCTGACCAAGGACCTCAGAGAGACTACGGTCACGGATATCAGAAACGTAAACATAATCTCCATAGGATTTATCTTCCTGATAATCATGATCACGTTTAAGTCGATCATACTACCGGTGATACTGGTCGCGGTCATAGAGGTCGCCATACTGATAAATATGGGCTTGCCGTTCTACATGGGAACAGGAGTGTCCTTTGTGGCAAGTATCGTCATAGGTACCATCCAGCTTGGTTCGACGGTTGACTATGCGATATTGATGACGAGCAGGTACCAACAGGAACGATTGGGCCAGAAGAAGAGCAAGAAAGAGGCTATCGCGATCGCACATCATACTTCGATGAAGTCGATCATCACGTCCGGAGTTATCATGTTTGGTGCGACATTCGGAGTGGCTGTGGTTACGAACATAGATCTTATCGATGCTATATGCTCGATGCTGGCCAGAGGAGCGCTGATATCGACAGTCTGCGTTATCCTGTTTTTGCCGGCGCTGTTCATGGTATTTGACAAGCTGATATGCAAGCTGACATGGAGCATGCGAAAGATCGACTGGTGAAAGAGAGTTGCCGCTTCCGCAGTCAGTCGGATGTGGATGCGAGCTTGCTCGCGGCAACGATAGTGAAAGTGAAAGTATTTTTATATATAGCAACCGAAACAACCAATCACAGAGTATGTGGGGAGGAAAAGAAATGAGAAAAGGAAAGACATTCAGAAGAATTGCAGCCGGCTTTCTCGCAGCGGGGCTTGTTATATCGCAGGCACCGGTGACATTTGCGGCAGAGGTATCCAAGCAGGAGTCGGTTTATGTAATCGCAAATGCAGATGGATCCGTAAAAACAGTCACGGTATCGGATCAGCTGAAGGGAGCAGAGGGTATAACCGGCACGATCAAAGACGTATCGGATCTTACCGAGATCAAAAATGTCAAGGGTGATGAGACCTTTGATCAGTCCGGAAACAATCTTACCTGGAACGCGGCCGGAGCGGATATCTATTATCAGGGAAAAACAACCAAGGAGCTTCCGGTAAGCATAAAGCTCGAGTATGAGCTTGACGGCGTCAAAGCGGCACCGGAGGAACTTGTCGGCAAGAGCGGAAAGATGAAGATCACGCTCAGCTATGAGAACAGATCCTACATAACAGAGGACATAAAGGGAAAGACAGAGAAGATCGCAACACCGTTTTTGATGGCTACAGGATTTATCCTTGACAGTGAGACCTTCTCAAACATAGAGATAAGCGACGGTGGAAAGGTAATAGATGACGGATCAAAGAGTATAGTTATCTTTGTGGGACTTCCCGGACTGAAGGACAGTCTCAGCCTCACCGGAAAGATGAAGGACAAGATCGAGGATAAGCTCAAGGAATCATTTACCATCGAGAGCGATGTTACCAACTTCGCCATGAAGAACACCTTTACATTTGCAAGTCCGAACCTCATGAATGGTATCATAAGCGATGAGGACAACAAAAAGATGTTCAGCTTTGGTGAGATAGATGATAAGCTCGATGATCTCACAAAGGCCGTTGATAAGATCGGAGATGGTACAGGCAAGCTGAAGAAGGGTGCAAAGAAGCTTGATAAAGGAACATCAAAGCTTGTAGACGGATTGAAGAAATACGCAGACACCGGTGTGAAAGAGCTTATAAAGGGTATAAATACTCTCTGCTCAAACGGACCGGCTCTGAAAAAAGGAGTAGGCAAATACATAAACGGCGTTGACAAGTTCGCTGACGGAACCAAGGCTTATGTAGAGGGTGCAGGTCAGTTGACATCCGGTATCTCGATGCTGACATCCGGTCTGGCAGGCGCTGATACAAGCAAGGTCGGACAGCTTGTAACCGGTGTTACACTGTTTTCTCAGGCGATCGCTTCGGCAACCGATAAAGATGATATGGAAAAATTGTCCGGCGGCGCAAAGGCAGTATCAGAGGGAGTAGGGACACTGAACACGGGACTTACTTCTCTCAAAGACAGCTACTCAAACGAAGACACAGCCATCACCGGACTTGAGACAGCACTTGCTACCAACCAGAAGGTACTGGAGGGATTGAAGACGGCAAAGGCAGCAGGAGCTACGGGACTGGATGAAGCGATAGCAGCACTTGAGCAGACTACCAAGGGTGAGAGAGCTGCTATAGACGGCTTGAAGCAGGTTGAGGCAGGACAGAAGGATGCCATAGACAAGATGGTTTCATCCACATCATCCACGGGAGCACTTGGTGCAGGTGCATCTCAGGTATCAACGGGTGTTGGAACACTTACTGAGGGACTCACAAAGCTTGGAAGCAATGACACCGTAACACAGCTCAAGGAAGCTGTTGGTGGTATCGCAGAGAAACTGCCGGCTCTGATGCTTGGAGTTAAAAAGCTGGGTGAGGGAGCAGCCAAGCTCGCAGCCAACGACAAGACTCTGATCAAAGGTGCAACCGATCTCAAAAATGCCGGAAAGACCATGCGATCAAGCGTAGATAAGCTCAGCGAAGGTATGGATCAGCTGGCATCAGGTGCCGGCAAGCTGGGTGCTGCAACAGATGAGCTCGTGAAGGGCGCAGGCAAGCTCGGTAGCGGAACCGGTGTACTTGCAAAGGGATTGGATACGCTTGACAGCGGATTTGATAAGTTCCGTAAAAAGGCGATCGACAAGCTGCTGGATGTTTATCACAGTGATATAAAGAGTCTTGTAGACAGACTTGATGCTTTAGTAGATGCAGGCAAGGAGTACACAAGCTTTACAGGTATTCCTGACGGTATGGATGGTGAGGTTAAGTTCATCATCGAAACAGAGAGCGTAAAGGCAGATGAAGAGTGATGAGTAAGCTTGATGAGAAGAAGAAAAAGAAGAGGGAAGCACTGTTTACTGCAGCCTTCCGCCTCTTCAATACAAAGGGGATCGTTCAGACGTCCATATCCGATATAGCTCATGAGGCTGATGTTGCGAAAGGGACCTTTTATCTGTACTTCAAGGATAAGTTTGACCTTCGGGATAAGCTGATAGCAGCCAAGGCTTCTCAGATATTGCTGAAAGCAGCTGAGGAGGTAGGTCTGAACAGACACACCTACGGCGACAAGCCTCTCGAGGAGACCGTTATAGATATGGTCGATGTGATACTTGCAAGGATGGAGAGAGAACCTGAGCTTCTGAAGTTCATAACCAGGAACCTGAGCTGGGGAGCATTTCATCAGATGTCGATAGAGGACGGCGGCGACAAGAGCACATTTATAGAGAGCTACAATGCACTTATAGCGGCGTCGGGAAGGAAGTTTGACAATCCGGATCTTATGCTCTTTATGATAGTTGAGCTGGTAGGCGGATGCTGTTATCAGGTTATACTGAACCAGATGCCGGTTTCGCTCGATGTCCTGAAGCCAAGTCTGTACAGGGTTATAAGGGACATCATATCTGAGCATGAGATCACAGATGCCGGTTCGGATATCGAAGGATAGTGTTATAAATACGACCGATAAGGAAAAAGGTAGTATAAGTATATGAGAGATCTTCTCAGGTTTTTAAAGCCATATTTGAAGGAATCAGTTCTGGCGCCGCTTTTCAAGTTATTGGAAGCGACGCTGGAACTTTTTGTGCCTTTGGTGGTAACGGTTATCATCGACAAGGGTATAGCAGATAAGGATCAGAGCCTGATACTGTGGATGGGCGCACTTCTTCTTGGGCTGGCAACGGTAGGGATGAGCGTTTCCATCACGGCTCAGTTTTTTGCGGCAAAGGCAGCGGTCGGATTTACCACCGATCTGAAGCACGATCTGTTCAGGCACATAACAAGGCTTGATGCGAGGACCGTCGACAACATAAGCCCCGCAACGCTCATGACCAGGATGACCAGTGACGTAAATCAGGTTCAGAGTGCGTTGAACCTGTTTCTCAGGCTTTTTTCGAGATCTCCGTTTATACTTATAGGATCAACAGTGATGGCTTTTACGATAAATGCCGTAGCTGCGCTGGTATTTGTGGGAGTCATAGTATTTTTAAGCTTATCCGTATATCTCAGTTTTCACTTTACACTTCCCGGATACAGACATATCCAGTCACTTGTCGACAGAGTCCTGTTGAAGACCCGTGAGAATCTCGCCGGAGTGAGGGTGATCAGAGCATTTTTAAGACAGGATGTGGAGAGAGAGTCGTTCAAGTCGGAGAACGATGCACTCTATGAAAAGCAGGTAAAGATAGGACGGATAGCGGCCTGGATGAATCCGGTCACGCTGGTTATAGTGAACGCAGGCATCATCCTCCTGATATATGTTGGTGGTATAAATGTTGAGGTCGGCAATCTCACTCAGGGACAGGTGGTCGCACTCGTCAACTATATGTCTCAGGTGCTCATTGAGCTGTTGAAGCTTGCCATGCTCATCATCAGTATGAACAAAGCGATGGCATGTGCGGGCAGGATAAGGGATCTCTATGCGCTTGATGAGGTGGAGTTTGCCACAGGAAACTCGGTATCTGAGAGTGGGACTTCGACAGATGGATCCGATGTGGCGGTAAGCATGGATGAGCATGCCGGAGGTACTACGGATACTGAGCGTGTGACAGCAACAGGACTCGATAGCATCCGTTGTACCGGTCTGTCATTCTCGTATCCCGACAGTCAGGGAGCTGCTCTCGGTGATATCTCATTTGATGTCAAAAAAGGTGA
>JAFSTZ010000304.1 GCA_017445525.1 Eubacterium sp. | reverse complement strand
TCTCCGTCCGAACCGTATATACGAACAAGATTTCCGTTCTTTTTCTCCCTGCTGTCATCTGGAATAAATAAGCTCGAATCCCCAACCGCACCGGTCCGATCATCACCGGCAGGGTCTGACTTACGGTAATCCTGCAACAATCTGTCCGGAAGAGGATTGCCGTTTGTCAAAAGCTTCATCCCCTCTTCCACAACCTGCATACCGGGATATCCATCAAAAACCTTATCCACGGGAAGTATCCAGACAGGCATTTCTGTATCTTTATCCATCTCATCACGATGACTCTTAACTCTCTCTTCAACCTCCGAAAGTGTGAGCGCATCATCTATACCAAACCTGCCAACGGCAGTCCTTACAAGCGAAGCCATACACGCACCGCATCCCAGTTCCCTGCCTATATCGTCACACAGAGTACGGATGTATGTCCCCTTGGAGCATCTGATCCTGATATCAAACGACGGCAGCCTGTCAACATCTATCCCCATATCAGAGCCGGATGGATCAAACTCTCCATGCTGATCCTGATTTGTTTTTACTGATAAATCTGCCTGCACAGATCCACTCTTATCAGGTTCCCATGAGAACAGATCATCTTCCAACAGCTCCAGTTCATATATCGTTACATGTCTTTCCTTACGCTCTATCTCTTTGCCTTCTCTTGCATACTCATAAAGCTTTTTACCGTTTATCTTTACTGCCGAATACATAGGAGGGATCTGCGTGATCTCACCCTTAAAATGAGAAAGGACAGCTGTTAGTCCGTCCCAATCAACACTCACCGCTTTTATATCACGGATCTCTCCGGAGGTATCCAGAGTATCCGTCGTGATGCCAAGCACCACTTTCGCCTCGTAGGTCTTATCTCTATCCGTGAGGACATCGCAAACCTTGGTCGCTCTCCCAACACAAACAGGCAGAACCCCGGTCGCATCCGGATCCAGCGTCCCGGTATGCCCGATCTTCCTGATCCCGAGAATCCCCCTCAGCTTAGCCACCACATCATGCGACGTAAAACCCACTTCCTTATTTACATTAATTATTCCATCCATATATAACTACACTGATCATTCCATCCATTGTTGAATATCCACATGAAGATAAACAGCCTCTTACAGTTAGCAGGAGCGGCGTTCGGAGCATATTCTAAGCAGACTTCATATGTCTGCGCAGAATATGCTACCGAACATCAGCGCTCCGGCCTTATTTTTAACCTCATCAACTCTTAATAAAGAAGTTCCTCACCTCGAGCAGATCTTTAAACTGCTTCCAAGCGAGCCTCTCCGTTTCGGCATCCGGCTCCAGCACATCAGGAACCAATATGACCTTAAGCCCTGCCATGGCTGCCGAGCGCACTCCGCTTCTGGAGTCCTCGATGGCGATGGCATCCTCGGGCTTTACTCCCATCTGCTCACAAACCTTGAAGTAAATCTCCGGATGCGGCTTCGACTCGGTAATCATATCCCCTGTCACTATATAATCAAAGAACTTCAACAGTCCCAGAAACTTCAGCTCATCCTTTGCAGTAACTCCCTTTGTGGACGTCGCAAGTCCTATCTTCCACCCATTGGTATGCAGATACTGTAAAAGCTCTCTGGCGCCCGGCTTAACCGGTACACCGTCCTTCTTGGTCCTCTCTTTGAACTGTTCACTTGCTTCCGCTCTCATATCATCATAAGGGAAATCATCTCCGTGCCTTTTACAGATGATCTCTTTCGTTTTCTCATGCGTTGCTCCTATACACTCAAGCATGGTCTCACGCATCCCGTTTATACCATACTTACCCCCGAGAAAATCCCAGATACTCAAAACAAGTCTCTCAGAATCAAGTATAACCCCATCCAGATCAAATACTATATTTCTCTCCATATTATATGCCTTTCTTTGCTGTTGTGAATAATTATCAACAACCAACTGATACTGTTTTCGGGTGCAGTCGTCTTCAGATATTTTATCTTTCGGAAAAGATAACGCCGGCTTCCTTTATATCCTTTTCTATCTGTACTTTCAGATCATCAACCGAGTCAAATCTTCTCTCCGGTCTTATATAATAAAGCAGATCCACAGATATTTTCTCTTTATATATATCGCCATCAAAGTCAAAAATATTTATCTCGAGACCGGGCGGATTGTCCTTTCCTACAGTCGGCTTTACTCCGAGATTGGCTATCCCGTTATAGCAAGTCTGTTCACTATTATTTACACCGGAGCATTTATCCGAGAAAAATACATCAACGGCATAAACACCAAACGGCGGCATCACCTTGCCGGGTTCCGGTACCAGATTTGCTGTAGGTGCGCCTATCCGGCTTCCGATATGATTACCTGTAGTTACAATACCGGACATACTGTACGGACGCCCCAGCATCCTCGTGACAGCCTCCATCTCACCGGCCGCTATACGCCCGCGGATCCGGCTTGAACTGATGTCCTCATCTCCGTACTTTTCCTTCGGCAAAGCCTTCAATTCATATCCGTATTCGGCACTGCTGATATCAAGTGTTTTTATATCTCCGGCTCTGTCCTTCCCGAATCTGAAATCCTCTCCCACTATCACATATCTTGCATGCAGCTTTGCTCTGACTATATCACTTATAAATCTCTCAGGGCTCATCGAGAAAAATGACCTGTCCGCCTCTATCTCAACATAATACTCCACACCGAGACTGTCTGCTATCCTCTGCTTCTCCTCACGGGAATCGATAGTTTCCGTTTTGTTAAAAACAAATGTCAAAACACAGACAGGATTGCCGGTTTTCTTTGCCTCGGATATCAGCAACCGGTGTCCCTTATGAAACCCGTCGAACTTCCCAATACATAAAGCAGTCTCTACGGAAAGATCATCAGGAATATGATTCCAAATCAACATGTAAACAAACTCCAAAATAACACTTTATCCAGCATTTTATATTTTTTTAGAACATCAGTGAAAATACTTTTCAACCTTATAAATATTACGACCTTTTTCATATCGATATAAGGCATAAAAATCTCCGTCCGAACCGTATATACGAACAAGATTTCCGTTCTTTTTCTCCCTGCTGTCATCTGGAATAAATAAGCTCGAATCCCCAACCGCACCGGTCCGATCATCACCGGCAGGGTCTGACTTACGGTAATCCTGCAACAAT
>JAFSTZ010000036.1 GCA_017445525.1 Eubacterium sp. | reverse complement strand
TCTTGATCTGGTCAACGATATCCTGGATCAGATCGATAAGTGCTCTGTGGATCTCGCTTCCGGTTACAGTGATCTCGCTTGGAAGACCTGAGACGAGGTTTCTTCCGCAGACCTCTATGGTCTGGTCATTATCAAAAGCGGAAGCAATGGAAACCTTTATCTCCTCAGCGGTCTTCTCTCCTATAACAAAGTTTCTGTCTCTCTTGATCCTTGCTATGATGGCTTCGTTGAAACGATTGCCTCCGATAGGAATAAGGCGGCTCAATACTATCCCTCCGAGAGAAAGGATGGAAACCTCTGTAGTATTCGCTCCGATATCAACAACAAGAGTACCGGTTGTTCCGGTGATATCGAGATCCATACCGAGAGCGTCAGCTATAGGCTTTTCAACGATATGTATCATCTTAGGTTTAAGATTAGTATTGGAGATCAGATCAAAATATGCTCTTTTTTCAACCTCGGTAATATCCGTAGGAACAGCTATATAATACTCCGCCCCCTTAAATCTTTTTTTACCGTCAAGTTCAGCAAAAAAATAGTCGATAAGCGCTTGCATGTTGCCGATATCGGCGATAACCCCGTTTTTAACGGGATATGAAACAACGATATTTGAAGGTGCTTTCTCATACATCTCGTATGCTTCATTTCCAACGGCAAAAGTATGATTCTTATTATATATTGCGATCACGCTTTTTTGATGAAGTATGATCCCTTCTTCATTCTTATAGATCTTTATAGAACTTGTTCCGAAATCAATTCCGATTGCTTTTGCAGACATCTGTATCTTCCTTTCAAAACATATTGCCGGTTTACATCAGCCCGGCTTCATGATAGCTTATATAACAATTATCACCTATTATAATATGGTCCATAAACTGTACGCCGACACATTCACACGCATCAATAAACATCTCAGTAACTCTGTCATCCGCCGAACTCGGTGTAGGATCTCCGCTGGGATGATTGTGCAGGATGACGATCTGGACTGCATCGTAAGTCAGAGCCAGTCTCAATACCTCTCTCGGCGAGGCCAGCGAACAGTTCACAGTTCCACGAAAAACATCCTCGTATCTTATAAGACCGAACATTGCATCAAAGAACGCTGCATAAAAATGCTCCGTCTCAAACGATCTCATCTCCTCCATAAAAAAGGAAGCGATCGCTTCTGCTCCGCAAAGTCTTCGATTGCAGCTCTTTGTCTCCCTGGCAAGCCTTTTGGATAACTCAGCCACGCACATCAATGATAGAGCCTTGACTCTGCCGATGCCGCTTATCTTGAGCAAATCAGGAAGCTTTGCATGATAAAGTCCCAGCAATCCCGGATAAGTCTCTGACATATCCAGAATGTCGTGAGCAAGCTCTATGCTTGTCTTCTCTATGGTTCCGGACTTGATGATGACAGCCAAAAGCTCTGCATCCGAAAGCACCTTGACTCCGTATCTTTCGGCCTGTTCATACGGCCTTTCCGACGAGGGCAATTCTTTTATAATCTTATGACTCATATGATAATG
>JAFSTZ010000303.1 GCA_017445525.1 Eubacterium sp. | reverse complement strand
CGTTCTACTGTGCCCATGGATAAGCATTTACACATGCGAGCATGTGAAATGCTTATCTATGGGCACAAGTGCTTCGCACTTTCGAATGCACTTGTCATCCTCGCGCTTTATCGCTCACATACGATCGTAAAGTTCCTCGTACTTCTTTGCAGAAGTCTTCCATGAGAAGTCCTTGGCCATGCCACGGTCAATAATCTTGTTCCACTCGCGTTTGTGGTTATAGTAAACATCCTTGGCATAACGGATGGTTCCCAGCATCTCATGTGCATTGTAATTCATAAATGAGAAACCTGTTCCGGTATCCTCGAACTCGTTATACGGCTCTACCGTGTCCTTCAGACCGCCCGTCTCGCGCACGATCGGAACCGTACCGTAGCGAAGACTCATCAGCTGGCTGAGACCGCAGGGCTCAAACAGCGATGGCATCAGGAAAGCATCACAGCTCGCATATATCCTGTGCGATCTTTCATTGGAATAGAATATGTTAGCCGAAACTCTGTCGGGATACTTCCATGCAAAGTGACGGAAGAGATGCTCGTATTTTTCTTCACCCGTACCGAGAACCACCAGCTGTGTATCCTCAGCACATATCTCCTCGATCACATAATCGATCAGGTCAAAGCCCTTCTGGTCGGTCAGTCGGGAAACCACGCCGATCATAAACTTCTTCTCATCCTCGGCGAGTCCCAGCTCCTTCTGCAGAGCCTTTTTATTTTTAATCTTCTCCTTGCGGAAAGTTCTGGCATCATAGTTGAACTCGATCATCTTGTCCTTTGCCGGATTCCACTCATCATAGTCGAGGCCGTTCACAATACCGGTCAGGCATCCTGCTTTCGCATTTATCAGGCCATCAAGTCCCTCTCCGTAGAAAGGCATCTTGATCTCCTCAGCATAAGTGTCTGAAACCGTAGTGATCTGATCGGCATACACCAATCCGCCCTTCAGATAGTTGGCATCACCATAGGCCTCAAGCTTGTCCGGTGTAAAGTAATAAGCATCCAAACCAGCCGTATCCATAACGGTCTTCTTGTCCCAGATGCCCTGGAACTTCAGATTGTGGATAGTCATGATCGTCTTTATGCCGCGGTAAAACTCGTTCTGCTGGAAAGCATCCTGCAGATATACAGGCAGGAGTCCCGTCTGCCAGTCATGGCAATGAATGATGTCCGGTCTGAAACCAAGCATCGGAAGACATGACAAAGCCGCCTTATCAAAAAAGGCAAACTTCTCGATATCCTGATATATCTCTCCGTAGGGGAGCATACCGCTGAAATAAAACTCATTGTCCAGAAAATAGAAAGTAACACCGTTCATCTCGAGCTTGAAAACGCCTACATACTGCTTTCTCCAAGCGAGATCCATATAGAAATGGTCGATGTACTCCATCTGCTCCTTGTACTGCTCGCTGATGGCTGTGTACTTCGGAACGATCACGCGAACATCGTACTTCTTTTTGTCAAAATATCTGGGGAGTGAACCGACTACGTCTGCCAGCCCTCCTGTCTTTATGAAAGGCACACACTCTGATGCCACAAATAAGATATTCTTCAAGTCAACCTCCTAAACGAACAAATCTCTAACCCTAAGCGTGAACACAACTTATCCCTTTATTCAGTCACTTTTCCACGCACGCTATCAGTCACGTAGTCTATTATACAACAAAGTCTCATAAATCGCAAGCAAATTTTGTCAAGGTTGTGGCATTTTTTTAGCGGCAGCCAGTCTCCTCATCTCACGGGCATTCTCCCGTACCGCATCCGTGATGGAGACTCCGCCAAGTATACGCGCAAGTTCCTCCTCCGACTCTTCCTCGGAAAGAGCCCTGATATGCGTATCTGCAGCATCCTCGCCAACCTCTTTCTCTATGACAAAATGAGTGTCGGCCATAGCCGCTATCTGTGCCAAGTGAGTGATAGCGATGACCTGGTGACTTCCGGCGATGACAGACATCTTCTCTGCAACCGCCTGCGCTGTTCGTCCGCTGATACCGGTGTCTATCTCGTCAAAGATCAATGTGTCTATCTCGTCAGACTCAGCAAAAACAGATTTGATCGCAAGCATGACACGGGACAGCTCGCCTCCTGATGCAACTCTGGTCAGCGGAAGTACCGGCTCTCCGGGGTTCGTGGCGATCATGAACTCCACCTCATCCGCTCCGTTTTCAGAAAAATGTTCCGTCCCGCGTACCTCGATCCCAAAGTCAACTCTGGCGAAGTTCAGGTCTGTAAGTGCTGCACTGATCTCCTCTGAGAGCTTATCTGCTGCCTGTCTTCTGAGATCGCTTAAGACGGCACATTTATCTGTTAAATCTTTCTTTAATGCATCAAATCTATCCTGTCGCTCGACCCTGTACTGCTCGTAATCAGCGTAATGATCGAGTTTCTCATCGACTTCCGACAGATGCGACATGATCCTCTCATAAGTGTCTCCGTACTTCACCTGCAGGCCGTGGATCACATCCAGTCTCTGCTCCAGCTCTCTCATCTGCGCCTCATCGAACTGATAATCCTGCATAAAACCTGAGATATCGTGATTTACATCACTGAGCAGACTCTCTATCTCCAACAGCTGGCTCTCATACTCTGATATCTTCGGATTGTAGTCAGATATCCTCTTGAGCTCCGGCAGCACTCTGCTCACTCCGTCGAAAGCGGCCTTCGTGCCGTCCTGATAAACCGATGAGAGAACCTCGACGACTGATCCCGCATTTGAAGCCATGCGATATTTCTCGTCGATCTCATCCATCTCCTCCTGCGAAAGCGATGCCGACTCGATCTCCTGCTTCTCATAGCTCAGGTAGTCGATCTGACGTTTCAGCTCCTCATCGCTCAGATCATCCTCGGACATCTCCCTCTTCAGATCAGCATACTTATGATAAAGGTCTCTTACCTCACCGGACACAGCCTCAAGCTCATCGCCACCGTAGCGATCCACGAGTTCAAGCTGCTTGACGGGTTTTAGCAGTGACTGATGCTCGTGCTGTCCGTGGATATCGATAAGCAAAGAAGAAACCTGCCGGATCACTCCGACAGGCACACTTTCCCCATTTATCTTGTTTACACTGCGGCTGCCGGTGATCTTTCGTGAGATCACAAGCTCAACAGCCTGTCCTGCAGCTGTCGCGCCGGCACAAGCAACATCCTCAGATACACCTGCTATGGCGTCCTCAACCTCCGGATCAGAGTCCAGAGCGATATCCAGCTCTCTGAGTTTATCGATAACCTCCCTGTCCGTAACCGAAAATACTGCCTCTACCATGGCGGTATCTCCGCGTCTGCCTATCATCTCAGGTGACACACGTCCTCCCAGAGCGATCGACAGAGATCCGATAAGGATCGACTTTCCCGCACCGGTCTCCCCGGTCAGGATGTTCAGATGCTCGCCGAAATCGACATCCGCCTCGTCGATGATAGCGAAATTTTTGACATGCAAATTGATCAGCATACTCCATATACCTCCTTTTCATAAAACTCCTGCGCCTTAAGCGCAACTCTCTTTTCCCTTGGTCTCACCGTATCTTCGTCACAGTCACGCGACAACCGAGCTTGACTCCGTCAACGTTTGCATAGATGATGGTTGTTCCGGGCAACCTTCCCGTGACGAGACCGTTCTCATCTACCTTTGCTATATTCGGATCCGCAGAGTACCAGGTCACTCCCTCTGATATCTGGTTCACCATAAGCTGCTCAGTATCATACTGCCTCAGCGTGACTGCTTTTCTGTTCAGATCGACCACCGTCACATCCACTCGTCCCTCGACGCCGTTTGACGCTCTGGCATAGATAGATGCCTGGCCTACGCGATGCGTAGTGATCTTACCCCTCGAGTTGACCGACGCAACAGACGGATTGTCGGAGAAATACCTGATCGAGTCGGTCGCATTTATAGGATTCGGCGTGATGCCGCAGTTCACTGACTTGCCCTTTGCTACCGTGATCTGTGCATCAGTTATAGTGAAGTTCGTAACTGGCTGTGGCTCTGATACGGTAACCCAGCAGGACGCCTTCTTCCCTGTTGTGTCCTTCGATGTCGCTGTGATCTTCACTATGCCGGTCGCAACAGCTATAACCTTTCCTCCGTTTACAGTTGCTATAGCCGGATCTGAGCTCTTCCAGGTAACGCCCTTTACTGTGGCGTTTCTCGGGGTATAGATGACTCTCAGTCTGGTAGTCTTGCCCACAAGCAGATTTGCCGTAGTCTTGTTCAGGGAGATCTTCGTCACCTGATTTCTGACAACGACCTTCATCCTGCCCTTTGCCTTTGATCCGTCCTGACAGGTCGCAACGATATATGTGGTTCCAACCTTCTTTGACTTTACTCTTCCCTTACTGTTTACCGTGGCTACTCTGGTGTTTGTACTCTTCCATTTCAGTTTTTTATTGCCGTTGTTGGCATCGGTTACCTTTCGTTTTACCTTGAAATACTTGCCGACATTCATGTACTTGATCTTCGGCGACAAAGTAACTACCGTGGAGTACTTGGCATTCTTATTTACAACATTTATAAGATAAGAAACAGTCAGTGATTTGTTACTCTTGCAGG
>JAFSTZ010000302.1 GCA_017445525.1 Eubacterium sp. | reverse complement strand
TGATCTGCCTGAGAGTATGGCGTGTGTAAACTGTATTCCGACAGGAAAAACCGAGATCAGCAGGCTGCCGTTTGAGTGGTATGTCACACTGGAGAACGGTCTTTGGTGGAAGATACCCAGAGAACTTGACAGTATCAGGGATGAGAATACGGTTCCACCCTATGTGTGTGTTGAACCGGAAAAGATATTACTTATGAAAGCGGAGATGTCATATGAAGATTAAAAAAAGACTAAAACCGGAAGATATGCAATATGTATCCGATTGTTCCGAAAAAGAATTGGAGAGACTGGGTATAGATCCGGATATGCGTACGTGTTTTCGTCTGGCATTTGATGAGATGCTGCTTATCATGAAGGAGGCAGCGAAAGACGAGAGTTTCTTCTCAGTTACAACAAAAAGGAAACGCGGAGAGGTATATGTTACGCTGTCGGTTGACGGAGAATCCATGGATCCTTTCAGTTATGACAGCAGTATACTGGAGCAGGTCGTTGACAAGCTGGATCACAGACCGACATGGGAGTACACAAAACATACAAACAAGATCGTGTTTCAGTTGACTCTATATAACTCTTCCCTGAAGAATTATAAGTTTGCATGGAAGTATGTGAGAAAGTATAAAAAGGTTTTATTTTTGTCTATCGGCATACAGCTGGTCAGTGTCATACTGGGAGTTGTAGCCCCGGTACTCAGTGCAAAAGTGGTCGTTAACTACATGGACAATCAGGTACATCAGGTTATGGTGGTGGCCGGAGTGATGCTGGTGGTCCAGTTGTTTAAGAATATGTTCCTGGTCATGAGCAACAACGGATACAACAAAGTATATTCGGCGACGTTATCTTCTCTGGAGGATGACCTGGTCAAGGAAGCCCTGCATATAAAGAATCAATGTATGGAGGAAAAGGGGAGCGGCTTATTTATCCAGCGTATGACCAACGATACGACGCGCATTGCTACGGGCTTCGGTAGGATAGCGGATATGACGGCGCAGGCTATCAATTATATCGGTATCCTGTTGTCTATGTTTTTTATCGGGCCTTTTGTGTTTATGGTGGCGCTTGTTTTTCTCCTGCTCGAGTCTTCCGTGGAGATATGGCGCACCAAAAAGCTGTGCTCCGATGATCGTGTCTATAGAAATGCCAACGAGCGTTTCTCCAGCTTTATAAGCGAGATGGTTCGCGGTGCAAGGGATGTCAAGCAGCTGAACAGTGAGGAGGCTTTCTGCAGGGAGGCCAACGAGCGTGTGGTGGATGCCAATGACAAAAGGCTGTTTATGCAGGGTAACTCATGGAGTATGAAGCTGGTTCGCTGGGAGATAAGCGAGGTGGGAACATTTATATTTATCCTGATACTTGCTTTACTGTTGTCGATAAACTGGTTTACGGCACCGACTATCGTTGTCCTTTTCAACTATTTTTCCAATCTGGATATTCACGCTATCACGCTTGCCGGTGAGTTTATGGAGTATGTCAAGGATTTCAACCTTTCCATCGAGCGTGTCTGCGCGTTGATAAACAGTCCCGAGTTCCCCAAGGAGGAGTTTGGTGACAGGGATCTGGAGGATCCGAGGGGAGAGATATGCTTTGAAGATGTGACTTTCGGATATGGTAGCGAGGAGCCTTTGACTACCGGTAAAAAGGTACTTGATAAGATGAACTTTACCATCCGTGAGGGAGAGATGGTGGCGTTCGTCGGGAAAAGCGGCTGTGGCAAAACCACCGTGCTGAACCTCATGGGACGTCTGTATGACCCTCAGGAAGGAAAGGTGCTTTTGGACGGTGTGGATACCAGGGAACTGACCAAGGATGCTCTGCGCAACACTATGACGGTGGTAAACCAGGCTCCATATATCTTTAATATGTCGGTAAAGGAGAATCTCCGTCTGGCAAAGCCGGATATGACGGATGAAGAGATGAGGCGGGTATGTAAGTCGGCCTGTATCGATGAGGATATAGAGGAAATGTCAGATGGATATGACACCGTGATCGGAGAGGGCGGAGTCAATCTGTCAGGAGGACAGAGGCAGCGTCTGGCCATCGCAAGGAGTTTGTTGAAGGATTATCGTATCATACTTTTTGACGAGGCTACATCGGCGCTTGACAATGTCACTCAGGCAAAGATACAAAAAGCCATCGACGGTATCAGGGGGGACAGAACAGTCATACTTATCGCTCATCGTCTGTCAACGGTCATACAGGCTGACAGGATACTGTATATGCAGGACGGACGGATATTGGCCGAGGGCAGTCATGAGGAGCTTTTGCAAAAATGTGAGCCTTACAGGGATCTCTATCAGGAGGAGGCCGGTGCCTGATCGTATACGATGGCATCGGGTGCAGATGAAAGCACTGTGATAAATAACAATATATAAATAGGAGGATTGAAATACCATGAAAAAAAGATTTATCGCAGGAATACTAACAACTGTGATGATAGCAGCATTGTTTACAGGTTGCGGCAGTGCCGGAGGAGACGGAGAAAACCCCGGTTTAACAGTGTTTGCTGCTGCATCCATGACGGAGACTCTGGAGAGTATAAAAGAGGCTTATGTCAAGGAGCATCCGGAGGTATCGATAGCTTTTAACTTTGATTCATCCGGAACTCTGAAAACACAGATAGAGGAAGGTGCCGACTGTGATATCTTTATCTCTGCAGCGGAAAAACAGATGGATCAGCTGGATATAACTGCTGATAGTTCAGTAAATACGGACGGACTTGACAAGGTGGATACGGATACCCGAAAAGATATCCTGGAGAACAAGGTTGTGCTGGTCGTCCCTGACAGCAATCCCAAGGGGATCAACTCATACGATGATCTGGTAGCTCACTTAAAGTCAAAGGATATCCTTTTTGCCATGGGGAATGAGGATGTTCCGGTGGGACAGTATACACAGAAGATACTTACTCACTTCGGTCTGGACGAACCTTCTTTGGCAGCTGACGGACTTATCACGTATGGTAGCAACGTAAAAGAGGTCACGACTCAGGTGAAGGAGGGTGCCGTGGACTGTGGTATCATCTACGCCACGGATGCATACTCGGCAGGACTGAAGGAAGTGGATACCGCGACTGAGGAGATGTGTGGACGCGCGATCTATCCGGCAGCGGTTTTGAAGGGATCAGGAAATCCGGATGCGGCGAAAGCATTTCTTGACTATCTGGGGACGGATGAGAGCCGCAAGGTTTTTGAGGGAGTAGGATTTACCTGTTTATAATAGATCATGAGTAGTTGAAGTTGATCTTGAAAGTACCGGTGAGGTAGATATGGATCTTTATCCTCTATATAATTCGATCAGGATAGCCGGGATAAGCACGGCAGTTGTGCTGGTGGTCGGGATAGCGGC
>JAFSTZ010000035.1 GCA_017445525.1 Eubacterium sp. | reverse complement strand
TCCGTCCGTATCGGCATCAACTTTCCTTCTGACCACGATAAATACTATCAGCATGACAAGTCCGATGCTTCCGATCATCAGCATCTTGACAAAATTACCGTTTCCGAATATGGACGAGGTCACTTCCATCGGTGCTTCTATCTTTTTGACCTCTCTGGCATCTATCTTACCGGTGCTTGCATGAAAATACTTCATCTCGTGAACACTTATGTTTTCGGCAAGCATGACGCTCTTTTGGGATGTAGTGCCTATGCCTATCCACGAGCCCTTAACAAGTCCTCCGCTTGTAAGCTTTGCAGTAGAGCTCTTGCCGTCCTCCAAGACCAGATCAGCACATGAGGTGTCCTTGCTGCAGGAGTTATCCTTTATCACGACAACTCCTTTGAGATTTATAACATACCTCGAATCCACAAAAACACCGCCGCCATAGCCGTCTGCCCGGTTTCCGGTGATCGTGACGTTTGAGAGTACCAGCGAATCATCAAACGCCGTGATGGCTCCGCCGTCTTCCTTTGCCGTGTTATTCTTAAAGACACAGTTGTCAAACATCACGGAAGCCCCGTGCTGCGGGTTATCTCTCAGGAAAAATGCGCCGCCGTCCTCCTCGGATGAGTTTCCGGTGAAAGTACAGCCTAATGCATAAAAAGTCGTTCCGTCGTATTTTTTGACATCAAGTGATACGTATATCGCTCCGCCTCTGTTTATGGATCTGTTGCCGGAGAACGTCATGTTATCGAGTCTGACTTCTCCTCTCTGACAGAAGATCGCTCCGCCGTCATCTTCCGAGTAGCAGTTGTCTATGTCAGCATCCTTAAGATCAAGCTTTCCGTTTCCAAGGTATATCCCGCCGCCGTAGCACTCGTCAGTACTGTCGATCGCACGGCAGTTATATATCCTGCCTCCGGTCATCGTAAATGAGGTATCCTCACTCCCCGTATCCAGGTACACTCCGCCGCCGGACTCATCCGAGATACAGTCATATATGGTTCCGCCCATCATGATGAGATGAGCGTTCCCCTCCAAGGTTATACCTCCGCCTGCGTTTGAGCTTGCGCCTCCGGTGATCACGCCTCCCTTTACCCCGTCATATCCGGTCCTCTTCGGATTGGAATCCGTGATGGTGAGGGTCGCACCTGAGCGGACGATGATCACGCCGCCGTTTTTCTTGGTCTCTAAGTTTCTGTCGCGCTTTATATAATGACCGTTTAAGTCTATGGTCACATTTTTATTCTCACTTATGATGATCTCTGCATCCGAGCTGTGATCCCCGCCCATGGTGACCACACTCTCACCGTCCGAAGCCAGTGCCGCTTCGATGGCTTTTGTAAAAGAAGTAAAGTTCTTCTTACCTTTCAGCTTTCCGCTCTTATATATCTCCAACAATGTCTGTGAACTGTTCTGTTTCTCTTCAAGGTTCTTTATAACGGTCACCTCGGAGAGTTTGGCATTGTCACTGATCTCATACTCGGTCCCGTTGTAGTAGAAAAACCGGCTCGCCCCGGAAGGATTTACTTTGGCATATCCGTCAGAGATCTCTTTTCTCATCTCCTCCAAAGATATCCCGATCCTTGTACCCTTTTTGAATGCTCCCGAATACTTTGCCTTTCTTGTATTTACGTTTTTGGAGCTCCAAGTCCAGAATCTCAGGTTTTCCATCTCTTTGGTCATGAAAACATCGTTATCTGATCCGGTATCTTTTATGTTGTTTTTGATCTTGGTGAGCCCTCCAAGGAAGGTGATATGGGAGCTGCCTCCGTATATACCTCCGCCGTTTCCGGTGATATGGTTGTCCGAGATATCACAGTCTCCGAGATAAAGCTCACAATCCTTTGAAAGATAAATGCCTCCTCCGTTCTTTGCGTAGTTATCCTTGATGCTTACTCCTGCAAGCGTAAGCGAAGACCCGTCTTCACAGAGGATGGCACCGCCGTTTCCGGTATTTGCTCCTCCGGTTATAAGTCCTCCTTTACCCGTCGAGTCTTTCAGCGTGAGTACCGCTGTATCCTCGATCCTGATAACATATCCGTCATCGACGGGTTCAGAACCCTTTATACCTCTGTTTATACTAAAGCCCGCCATATCCACGGTTATATTTTTACCCTTAGGTATGACCATTGCCCCCTGATCCTGCTCAGGAGAAATATCGGCTGCAAGCTTAATGACCGTCTCGGAAGTGCCGGCCCCGTTTATCGCAGTCACCATGTCGGTCCATGTGGATATCCCTTCTTCGCCCTCAGCGCGCGCGGTCCGTACATAAATATTGGGAGAAACAAGTGACGCTGCGATCAGGAGAGACAACACACCGGCAGCAAAAGGCTTTATTCTTTTTTTATTTCTCATCTCCGGCATAGATATCACCTCCTGTTTCTGACTGAGACCATGCACCCTACCATGATTATAAGTCCCGATGCCAGCATGATCCCGATCCAGAAAGCTATACTTCCCTCTGAAAAAATGGATGCTGTAAGATTCTCAAGGGATTCTCTCTTCCACTGTGCGTAGAGCGTTACCACTTCACCCTGCTTTGTAGTCAGGTTCCTGACCTTTGCCAGGTTCTCATACGCATCACCGGATCCGTCAGCCTGTGTGTTCCATCCGGCAAACTCATACCCCTTGCATACATATTGATTTCTTGCAAGAACCACCAACTCCTCATATGTAAATGTTTTGGTCGTCATCCTTCCGGTCACATTCTCACCCGAGGGGGCATTTTTATCATATGCTATCCTGTAAGTGATGAACGCAGTCTCAAAGGTAAGTGTTACATTCTCAGTCACATAGGTAAAATCATATGCGGTGCCCTTTTCATTTTTCTGGAAGATACATACACCCGACTTGCTGACGCTTTTTACCCTGTAACCCTCCTCCGAAGCGGGCTCCTCTATACTGATGTAATCACCCTGATATCCTTTTTTGGTCTCGATCTCCTTATAACCGCTTGTCTTGTTGCCTATCCTCAGCGTCAGATACAGCGGCACCTTGAACCTGACCATGACCGGTATCTCCACCCACGGTCTGACATTGCTGCCTGACTTGAAACGGATATTGTATACACTGTTGTGGCACTGGTCTTTTTTTGAAGAGTCAAACATCCACTCAAGTCCTGCATTATCAAGGCTCTTGTAGGTATCCTCGCCGGGGAAGGACTGATTCTCGATCTCGAAATAATCCTTG
>JAFSTZ010000301.1 GCA_017445525.1 Eubacterium sp. | reverse complement strand
ATGCACAACCAAAGCCCATGGACAGTGCCGCGCCGAGTAACGGCAAAAATGTCTTCCACAGCTTCGTATCATAAAAGCTTGTCTGCGAATATTTATATATAAAGTAGAACATCGCTATGATGAAAAATGTTCCGTAAACATCTATCGTTGCTATCCTGGTCTGTGCAAAGTGCATAAAATCAAATGCAAACAGACCTGTCGCCGCTCCGGCAGCCCACGTCCTGGCATCAAAGAGCCTTCTTGCAAACAGGAACATAAGAGGAAGCATGCCGATACCGAAAAGCACACCGACTATACGCCATCCAAACGGCGTCATACCAAACACTCTGACTCCCAGCCCTATCAGGAACTTGCCCAAAGGCGGATGAGTATTCTCATAGTTGTACTGCCCATCTATCATCTCCTGCGCCGTCCTGGCATGATAGATCTCATCAAAGTAGGTACCACTCCTGTATGTGGCCGGATACTCGAACATCTCCTGCTCGTCAAAGAGTGCGGGATACTCTGACGCATTCACGGGAGTAAATATATGTCTATCCTGATCAACGATAACTATCTCTCTGACAAAGCTGTCCGCATCAAGCGGCGTCAGCTGCAGATATCTGTAATCCTTTATCAGATTGTAAGTAGGCGGAGTCGACTCATCATCAGCATTCTTGAGAGGATCCCAGTGGAACACATCATGTGCCGTCAACTCGCCTGCCGTCTCATATGACACTCCGTCCTCCGACAGATCGAGAGTGAACCTCCTGTCCACATTGTGCCCGAGATACATATAGACCATGTCCACATGCTTGTTTTCACCCAGGTCAAACACAAGCGGAGACATATCCCCGTCATTGCTCCACTCCGTCTGGGGAGCGTACGTGTTTCCCAGATTAAACAACGCAAAAGCCGAGTATACGATAATGATAGAAAAAAGTACGATCCAGTCATATTTAGTAAACTTCGGCATCTTTTTGGAAGCTTTTATAGAAAAATGCTCCCGCTTCTCTCTCACCGGTTTCTCATCCTCGTCCTTCACGGCGGCATAACTCACCTTAGCTCGACGACCTTTTGACTTTATCGGTTCACTGAACGGAAGTATCTCCGTATCTTTGTTCATAGCAAACCACATATATCCGTAAAGACCGATGGAAAGCATAGCAGTTATACCGATGATACCTCCGCTCGGTGCAGTGGACATACCGTTTACAACGTTATTTTTATATACATGCCCTACATTCATAAACTGCATAAATGAAAAGCCGGTATAAACCCCGAACATCTCTCTGGTCGGCTTTATGATAAATGCAGCCAGTAAAAGCACGATCGCCGGGAACATATACCTCTCATGCATACGCACAGAGAACAGGAACATGGTTATGATCACGACTGCCATACTGATAAAGTATCTGGACATATCATTTTTCTTTTTCAAACGATAAAAAGCAAATCCGCTCAAAAATACTGCGGCAGGGATCGCCACCATTCCCCATGTCTTCAGAGACAGACCGAGGAAAAGATCGTCCTGACTTGCCCAGTTCTTTCCGAACATCGCCCAGATATTGTAAGCATTTACGGAGCCATACTCATACTGACCGAGCGTCTCCATATACTGTTTTACAACAGCGCCGACGCCAAACGGGATAGCCATGACAAAGAATGATCCTATGGCGCATAGTCCGCCGACAAGCTCGGTCGCAAGCTTTTTCCACGAGAAATCTTCCAGGATGACCTGCTCGATAAATGTCCATATGATCAGCGGAGCAAAGATGATCGTCTGAGGTTTGATAAACGCCCCGATAACAAATATAAAGTAAGCAGGGATGCGCTTTTTCTTCATGCAAAGATAACCTGTGAGCAGAACGCACAGGGTAAATACACTGTCAGTCTGTCCCCACACGGAAGAATCCATCAACACTATCGGACTGATAACATAAACAATCGCGATCAGGCAGGATGATCCCTCGGAAAACTTCTCCTTTGCCATGCGCCAGAGAACGAAGCCGGCACCGAGATCTGCAAGGACAGGAACCAGCTTGGTCAGGACTCTTGAAGCCACCGAAGCCGTCTCTATGGAGAACAGTCTCTGGACAGCCTCAACCACCCAGAGGATAGCCATATATCCGGGCGGATAATCTGTAAATGCATCCAGACTGTAGAACTTGCCAAAGCCGTTTTCATAGATCATATCGGACCAACCGTAGAAACAGTTCATGTCGGTCTCGTGACCTTCGTAGTAGGCTGCAAGGATCAGCTTGAACACGAGTGCTGCGCCGAGGACGAGCAGGATCCAGATGTACTTCTTCCATCCCTTCTCCTCTGATCTGGCGTATCTTCTGTATCCCTCCACCTCGTACTTCAGACGCCACAAATATGCAAGCACCATCATGATGATGCCGATGCCGCCGATCTCGAGACAGTCGACGATTATTTTCGTATTCTGATCCATTTTTTACTCCTACTGAACATGTGTATGTGAAAATAAGTGATCCGAGCAATACTCGTAGCTACCGTTGCACTTGGAGCAGTAGCGGAACTCGAGGCGCGGATCGTCGAGTTCTGTGCGGCCGCAGATAGCGCACCTATGCATCGTAGACCGGCCACCGGATGAAGGCTCGACAGGCCGGCGGGTTGCACGCTGGAACTCCTGTTTTCGCCTATGCTGCTCGTACTGTCCTTTGATACTCTGCTTGCCTCTCCCGAGGAAGTAAAAGATGCAAAAGTTGATCATCGCTCCCACTATCAGTGCGATACCATAGTACTGACCTCTGATCAAAAACATAACGAAGTTAAAGCCGAGGAGGCCAAGAGATACATAAGCCAGCCACTTTGCCTTGATCGGTATGATGAAGTACAACAAAAACTGCATGTCAGGCATCAACAGCGCATATGCGAGAAATACCGTTTCATTCAGATACTCAAGCGTGACCGACGAACCGATCATAATACCGAACAGCTCCGAACTTCCGGATCCGTAGATCGATACATTCACCAGATAAAAAACAAGTGTTGCAAGTATGATAAAGATGATTCCGCCTATATAGAAAATAGTGAATCTGAACTTACCCCAAGCTCTCTCCAGAGCCGTTCCGAAAGTCAGATAGAGATAGGCCCACAGCGCAAACCATATAAGATTTATAAACATACTGCGACCTGCGAGATCATAAACCGGATACAATAAAAATGTGATGAGTCTCCACACCTGTCCATGTGCGATCTGGTAGAAATCCAGACTGAGATAATTCGCATAGATCGGAACACCGAAAGCATTTACAGCATCAAGAAGCCCCAGCACCGCACCTGCGATATTTATACAGATGACATATCTCATCAGGTTGGGTATGCCAAACCGCGGGAACTTACGCTCCAATTTATCAATTATGTTCATGTCGCCTCCAAATAATACTACGAAATAATAATAACTATCTTCTTTTTTACATATAAAAGATCACATTTATATCATGAAAATCTCAGTATAAAGCGCTACAAGATATTCTTCTTATACAGGATAAAAGCTATACCGCCTGATATGACAAACGCCACTGCGATGGTGATAATAAACCCCATCGGTTCATGAGCAAACGGGATATTGTCAAAGTTCATCCCGTAGAATCCCGATATGATCGTCGGTATAGACAGCACGATGGTCATGATGGCCAGCACCTTCATAACGCCGTTCTGATTGTTCGATATGACAGAGGCAAATGTCCCCATCACACCATTCAGGATCCCGGTGTAGATATTCGCCATCTCGATGGCCTGCTTATTCTCGACGATGACATCCTCCAGCAGATCCTCATCGTCAGGATACTTCTTTACCTTATCCGTGCGTAGAAGCTTCTCAAGCACCACCTCGTTTGACCTTAGTGATGTAGTGAAGTAAACCAGTGATTTTTCAAGTCCCATCAGTTCCAAAAGTTCGCTGTTCTTCTGTGACTTCTGCAACTGCTCCTCTATCTTGTCACTCTTCCTGTCTATGATACGCAGATATCTTAAGTAAGTCGTGGCATTTCTATACAAAAGCTGAAAGAGAAATCTGGTCCTCTTGAAGGTATAAAACTCTTTCACTCTCTGCTTGGCAAAGGATCTGAGGATTGACGAATCCTGCAGGCATATCGTAATGATAAAGTCTTTTGTCAGATAAATACCCAGCGGGATAGTCTCGTAGTGATCCTCCTCATCATGCGTCGGGATATCTACGAGAACCATGGTATATTCGTTCTCAAGCATAAGTCTCGAACGCTCCTCAAGGTCGAGCGGTGCCTTCAAGTCATCTGCATCGATCTCCGTGATCTCCTGAAGCATCTCAAGTTCATCAGACGAGGGTTTGACCACCGATATCCAGCAACCTTCCTCGGGCTTCATGATCTCAGTCAACTGCTGATCCTCATCAGATCTGTATATCGTTATCACGCGCTCACCCCCTTGCTGATGACATAGATAGTTGTATTATAGCCTTTTTGAGCATATTTGTCAAACAAAACATTGTGATCAAATATGCAATTAGCACTTGATTTTTATATAAAAATAGGTTATAATCTTTGTTCATATGCGTAACACTTTATTATATGAAGAAATGAAACGGAGGAAATCATGCTTCGACTTGGTATAGATATAGGCTCAACTACCGTTAAAATCGCTATTCTCGACGATGACAACCGGATCATCTTCTCGGCATACGAGCGTCACTTTGCCAACATACAGGAAACACTGCGCGATATCATAAGCAAGGCAGTTGACGAACTCGGCGAAAAAGACATCGATCCGATGATCACGGGATCCGGCGGTCTGTCCATCGCAAGCCACTTAGACATTCCTTTTGTCCAGGAGGTCTTCTCGGTAGCGACTGCGCTGAAGGACTACGCTCCTCAGACCGACGTTGCCATAGAGCTCGGCGGTGAGGACGCCAAGATCATATACTTCACCGACGGTATCGAGCAGCGTATGAACGGTATCTGCGCGGGAGGCACGGGATCATTTATAGACCAGATGGCAAGCCTGCTAAAGACCGATGCGGCCGGACTCAACGAGTATGCAAAAACATATCAGGCGATATACCCCATCGCTGCAAGGTGCGGTGTTTTCGCCAAAACAGATATACAGCCTTTGATAAATGAAGGCGCTGCCAAGGAGGATCTGGCAGCATCCATCTTCCAGGCAGTTGTCAATCAGACCATATCAGGTCTCGCCTGCGGCAAGCCCATCAGGGGGCATGTGGCATTTTTGGGTGGTCCGCTCCACTTCCTCACGGAGCTGAAGGCTGCTTTTATCCGTACACTGAACCTGACAGACGAGTACATCATTGCGCCGGATAACTCACATCTCTTTGCAGCCAGCGGAGCCGCTATGAATGCTGCCGGAGAGAAGCCGACAACACTTAAAAAACTTCTCAACCTGCTTTCCGGAGAGATACACCTCCAGTTCGAGGTCGAGCGTATGGAGCCTCTTTTCAAGGATCAGGCCGAGTACGATGAGTTTATAAAAAAGCACAGTGAACACGATGTTATAAAGGGTGATCTCTCCACTTATGAGGGAGATGTATTCCTCGGCATAGACGCCGGCTCAACAACCACCAAGGTTGCTCTGGTCGGCGAAGATGGCGAGCTGCTGTACTCGTTCTATGATAACAACAACGGAAGCCCGCTGAAAACCACCATCAGGGCTATGAAAGAGATAAAAGAGCGTCTCCCCGAAGGCGTAGAGATCGTCAGATCCTGTTCCACCGGCTACGGCGAGGCTCTGATCAAGTCCGCTCTGATGCTTGACGAAGGCGAGGTCGAGACAGTATCGCACTACTACGCCGCTCAGTTCTTTGAGCCGGATGTAGACTGCATCCTCGACATCGGCGGACAGGATATGAAGTGTATCAAGATCAAAGATAACTCCGTCGACTCGGTGCAGCTGAACGAAGCGTGCTCATCGGGCTGCGGATCATTTATAGAGACCTTTGCGAGATCACTTGGTCACGATGTAAAAGACTTTGCAAAGATGGCGCTCTTTGCCCAAAACCCGATAGATCTGGGGTCCCGCTGTACCGTCTTCATGAACTCCAAGGTCAAGCAGGCACAGAAGGAAGGTGCGACAGTCGAGGATATCTCTGCCGGACTTGCGATCTCTGTCATCAAAAATGCGCTGCTCAAGGTCATCAAGCTGACTGATCCCAAGGATCTCGGAACCAACGTCGTAGTGCAGGGCGGAACCTTCTACAACGATGCTGTACTGAGGAGTTTTGAGAGAGTTTCCGGATGCAAGGCTGTCAGACCTGACATCGCCGGTATCATGGGAGCATTCGGTGCAGCTCTGATCGCCAGAGAGCACTACGAAAAGGGCGATGAAACCACCATGCTCTCTCTCGATGATATCATCGATCTGCGCTTCGACTCGACGATGTCCAGATGTAAGGGCTGTACAAACAACTGCCTGCTCACTATCAACAGATTTACCGGCGGCAGACAATTTATATCCGGAAACCGTTGCGAGAGGGGACTCGGCAAAGAGAGAACTAACAAAGACATACCGAACCTCTACGAGTATAAAAACAAAAGACTCTTCAACCATTACAAACCGCTCCCGGCTGACGAGGCCTACAGGGGCGTAGTCGGCATACCGAGAGTCCTGAATATGTATGAAAACTATCCGTTCTGGTTCACATTTTTCACGGAACTCGGATACCGCGTGATAGTCTCCCCGCCGTCAAGCAGAAACATCTATACGCTCGGCATCGAGTCTATCCCCAGCGAGTCAGAGTGCTATCCTGCGAAGCTCGCTCACGGACATATCATGTGGCTTCTGAAACAGAACGTAAAGTATATCTTCTACCCCTGCGTGCCCTATGAGAGAAATGAGTTCGAGGGTTCGGGCAACCACTACAACTGCCCGATCGTCACCTCATACGGTGAGAACATCAAGAACAACGTCGAGGAGCTTGCTGATCCGGATATCACATATCAGAATCCATTTTTAAGCTTCGAGACAGAGAAGTCCATCACCGGCGAGCTCGTAAAGTATATCAGCAAGGAGAACGGCATCGCGCCGGCTGAAATCCGCGAGGCTGCTCACAAGGCGTGGGAAGAGCTCTGCGCCACCAGACAGGACATCATGAAAAAGGGTGAGGAGGTCTTGCACTGGATCGAGGAGAGAAATGCGATGGGTATCGTCCTCTCCGGAAGACCTTATCACATCGACCCGGAGATCCACCATGGTATCCCCGAGCTTATCACTTCATATGGCATCGCTGTGCTGTCTGAGGACAGTATCTCACATATGACGCCGATCAACAGACCTACCATAGCCATGGATCAGTGGATGTACCACTCAAGGCTGTATGCAGCGGCAACTTACGTCAGGACAAGGGATGATCTGGAGATGATCCAGCTGAACTCCTTTGGCTGTGGTCTGGACGCCGTAACTACCGATCAGGTAAACGATATACTGACAGGCTCAGGCAAGATATGTACCGTACTGAAGATAGACGAGGTAAACAACCTCGGTGCAGCGCGTATCCGTATACGCTCTCTCATCTCGGCGGTCAAGGATCGCAAGAGAAAAGGCTACGAGCGCGAGATCAAGGATGCTTCGTACAACCGTGTTATTTTTACAAAAGATATGAAAAAGGAGTACACTATCCTTGCGCCTCAGATGTCGCCAATACACTTTGATATCGTGGTTCCTGCGCTCCGTGCCTGCGGTTATAACATGGTTCAGATGCCGACCGGCGTAGGTGAGCTGGACTACGGACTCAAGTATGTAAACAACGACGCCTGCTATCCGTCACTCCTGGTTGTGGGGCAGTTTATGAAGGCTCTCCACTCGGGTGAGTACGACCTCGACCGCACGGCTCTCATCATCACACAGACCGGCGGCGGCTGCAGAGCGACGAACTATATAGGATTCATCAGAAGGGCTCTCAGAAAGGCAGGCATGAGCCAGATCCCGGTCATATCACTGAGTGCCGGAGTAGAGTCAAACCCGGGCTTCAACATAGGCTACGGCCTGCTGAAGCGCGCCATACATGCTCTGATCTACGGCGATCTGTTTATGAGGGTTATATACAGGACAAGACCTTATGAGAAGGTTAAGGGATCAGTGGAGGCTCTTCATCAGAAATGGCTGCCCGAGTGTATCGCCGAATCCGAGAAGCCGAACCACGCAAGATTCAAGAAAAATATAGCCGGGATCATACATGATTTCGATACCATAGAGCTTGATGAATCAGTGAAGAAACCGAGAGTCGGCATAGTAGGTGAGATACTTGTAAAGTACCTTCCTGCTGCCAACAACTATGTCGTAGATCTCCTCGAGAGAGAGGGAGCCGAGGCTGTCGTTCCGGACATGCTTGACTTCTTTATGTACAGCTCGGTGGATACAGTGTTCCAGTCTGATCATCTGGGGCACGGCAAGACAGGCAAGGTACTCGGTGAGCTTGCTAACTGGGCTCTGGAGAAATACCGTCGTCCGATGATCAAGCTTTTGAAAGAGAGTAAGCGCTTTGATGCGCCGCCGGATATATTCACGCTGATGGACTATGCAGCACCTTTTGTTTCACCGGGTAACCAGACAGGTGAAGGATGGTTCCTGACAGGTGAGATGATAGAGCTTTTGCACTCCGGCGTACCAAACATCGTTTGTACACAGCCTTTCGGGTGCCTGCCGAACCACGTGGTAGGCAAAGGAGTTATTAAGCAGCTCCGCAAGTCCTTCCCGGGTGCAAACATAGTTGCCGTGGACTACGATCCCGGCGCCAGTGAGGTAAACCAGCTCAACCGTATCAAGCTGATGCTTGCTACAGCAACGGATCAACTGGACAAAGAAGCGTGATCAATCGATCAGATCCTCTATGCTGCACCCTAACACAGCGCTGAGGTAAGCCAATGTCCTGGCCTGCGCCTTGGATATATCATTCTGTTTTTGCTCATACAACTGTATCATACGTAATGCAACTCCGGAGGACTCTGCCAGTTCACGCTGGGACAGTCCTCTGGACTTTCTTATAACGCTTAGCTTTGACGGGCTCTGTTCCTTGACTCTTTTTATATAATCATCGGCAACATCGCAGAACTTTTCCTCCGGTGCTTCATGGAGTATATACATCGATAGAACCTTAGATGGCAGCAGTCCGTATCCGT
>JAFSTZ010000300.1 GCA_017445525.1 Eubacterium sp. | reverse complement strand
TCAACACCGGTATCCTCATCCCTGTCAAACATGTATCTGACAACATCCGGAGCCTCATCACCACCAGTTCTGTCAAAGTCCAGCAGCAGGTCCAGATACTCTGCTTCCTCATCAGTCAGATCGGATAACTGCATATCCCACGGATCCGGTACTTCATCATCTCCGATGACCGATCCGGCCTCCATCTCCCCAGCTGCCAGTTTCTCTGCCAACCATAGCTCTTTTACATATTACATAAACTCCGGCTTGTATTTCCGTATGAACTCATGCATCTCGCCGGCATTCATATCCGATCTGATAAAAATATATCCCGGAAACAGCGGTTTCAACTCCAACGTCTTGCCGCCATCTCTCCTGTAACTCTCCATCATAGGTGCGAACGCCACGCCCCGCTCCTCAGGCAGCCGCTTTTTCAGCAGCCGCAGCAGACGCTCCTGTTTCATTACGGTTGTATATAGTACGCAGTATTGATACTTATTCATTATAACTCCAATATTCCAGGAATCTGATTATGGTCTTTATGCGAGGAGTCTGTCGCGAACGTCGGTGCGAGGCGAGGTCTTTTCGAGCCACACACCGCTACGTTCGGGAATGGCGAAAGCGTAGCTCCGAGCAAAAGACCATATCAGATTCCGTCCATAACGTCAATCCTACTAATTATATACTCTACATCTTCATCAGCCAGCAGCGTATGCAGCGGCAGCGTGATCTCATTGACGAAGTACCTGTACGCCCGCGGATACTCCTCGATCCTAAAGCCCATATCCTTATACGCCGTCAGCATCGGGAGCGGCTTGTAGTGGACATTTGTTGCGATACCCTCCTCGGCCAACCTCGTGATCATATCCGATCTCTCATCCCCGGTCATCCCCGCAACTCTCATGAGACACAGATGTCCCGAAGATGTATACTCATCAGTAAAGTGAGTCAATGTCGTTATATATCCCTTCGGAAGCTCCCTTCCGTACTCAGCGGCTGCCTCCCACGGTATGACGGAACCGCTTCCGCCGAATCTGTTTCTATTGATCTCCGACAGTCCCCTATCGTAAAGAGCGATGATCTCATACCTCCGCTCAAGTATACCCTTATATCTTCTCAGCTGCCCGAGCCCCATGGCCGCGGCAACGTCTGTCATATTGCACTTGTATCCGGGATATAGAATGTCGTACTCCCATGCCCCCAACTTCGTTTTCGCCAAGGCGTCTTTTGACTGCCCGTGCAACGACAGGATCATATAATCCTTATAAATATCATCATCGATACCCTCTATCGACCTCCAACTGATACCGCCGCCCTCTGCAGTCGTGAAGTTCTTCACTGCATGAAAGGAGAAGCAGGAGAAGTCCGCCGCTGCGCCGGCCATGAACTCACCCTCAGGCAGCGTCCCCGCCCCGCAAGCATCCGGTCCGGAGCCGACACTCTCAGGCGCCACACCGCCAACCTTATAGGATCCGGTATGTGCTCCCAGTGCATGTGCATCGTCAGCCATGACCAGGATCCTTCCGAGTGCCTGCTGATATCTGTTATCAGTCGGCTTAAACTCAGCTCTGTGCGACTCGGCGATACCGATAACCCTGTTATAATCACACATCACGCCACCAATATCTACAGGTACTATAACCTTTGTCCTGTCGTTGATGGCGTCCTCTATCATATCGTAGTCCGGTTCATACGGACTGTGGCCTTTATATTTATCATAAACCTTATCGCCCAGGATATCCACGAGGACGATCTTCGCTCCCACATGCACCGCTGCCGCAGCTGTCGCTGTATACGTATACGCCGTGGTGATAACCTCATCTCCGGGTTCTATACCGAAAAGCCTGTATGTCAGCTCCATAGCTGCCGTACCTGAGTTCAGAGCTACGAACTTACCTGTCCCGATGAAGTCCGCAAGTCTTTTCTCTAATTCCTTCGTCTTCGGTCCGGTAGTGATCCAACCGGAACGCAGCGCATCAGCGACTTCATGTATCTCATCCTCCGATATATCCGGCGGCGAAAACGATATCTGTCTCTTATCAACCATACCCTATCCTTATCTGTCAGCTCCCGGATATCTGCTCCGGTCATACGGATCAGTCGTTTATACACACCAAGAGCATCTTAGTTGACCCTTATGATTTCAGTCCGATACCACAGTCATACGGATCAGTCAGTCGTTCCCTGATCGTTCAACGGCTGTGTAGAGTTGTCGGTCTCCTCGATGGTTGTCTCATCTCCCGGACGCTCATCCATAAACTTCTTGATCTTTGTCGATATCTTGGCAACCGAGTTCGGATCAACCTGACATACATAAAGCCTGGTAGACGGCATCGAATATGTATAACCCATCGTTCCTGAGCCTGCCGCATTGGCGTAGCTTATCTTCCATCTGCTCATCTCATCGAGCTGCATCTTGCAGAGAGAGACGATCTTCTTGGTCGACATATTTGTCTGGAACATATTTTTGCTCGCCTTCAAAAGCGCAGGATAATCACCGAGCACCGTCGGACTCATAACCTTGTTCAGGATTGCCTCGATCATATGCTGATGATCACGTCCACGCTGATAATCACCATTCTCAAAGTGGTGCCTCTCGCGGCAGAAAGCCAGTCCCTTCTTTCCGTTTACCTTGTTATATCCCTTTTTGAAGGTATAGTGTGATCCGGCTCCGTACGGACCCCAGTCGGAGATGAAGTCAAAGTCTGAGTAAACCCTTACTCCTCCGAGCAGGTTTATGATCTGCTTAACCGATGAGAAGTTAACTCTGATATAGTACTTCACATCCACTCCGTACAGATGCTCGAGCGTTCCCATGGAAACCTCAACTCCGTAGATACCGGCGTGAGTCAGCTTATCAGGCATCCCTCCCGACCTGGAATTGCCCTTGTGATCGTACAGAGGCACATAGTAGTCTCGAGGCGTCGATACGAGAAGCAGCTTATGCGTCAGTGGATTCACAACCATGAGGACGTTCACATCACTTCGGCTGTTGGTAGTGAGGTCGCCGTAGACATCGATACCACTCATATATACTATAAATGGTTTCTCCGTCACGGATGTTGCGTAATCATCCTCCTCTTCTTCC